>DASZOA010000414.1:0-22761 GCA_035551055.1 Solirubrobacteraceae bacterium | reverse complement strand
TAACCGCCGTGCGCGTCCCGCCCAGGAGCGCGCCGGCGGCCGCTTCGACCCCACCGCCCGCCCGTCAGCGGTCGTCGTCGGCCAGCCTGTCGTGGTGCTCGTGGGGGAGCTCGGGCTCCCCGTCCCACATCTGCTCGATCCGGTTGATCTCGCGCTCGCGCTGCCAGCCGGCTCCCCGCGGGTGGACGCCCATGTCCAGCCGTCGCACGAGCCGCGCTCGTCGGCGTCGGTGTCCCGGTTCAAGCCATCTCGTGAACGGAAGCGCGCCTCGAGCACGCGCACGATCTGCATCGAGCCGGGGACGACGGCGCGTCGTCGAGCTCCGAGACCGCGACCTGACGCCGGCCGCGAGACGCGCTCGACCGGCGAGCGGTCGCTCTCGCCGACCCGGACCGACTCCACCCCGGGCCGTTGTCGGCAAGCGCGAGCGCGACGCGTTCGACCGGCGTCGAGTACGGCGCGCCGGACAGGCGCATCATCCGCCCGCCGCCGCCTCCTCCTCCATGAGCGCGCGGTACAGCGTGTTGGCCTTGACTCCGGTCAGCGACGCGACGACCGAGCTTGCCGCGCGCGGCTTGGCGCCCGCGGCGACGAGCTTGCGCAGCGCCGCCAGCGCCGGCGCGATGGCGGGCTCGACCGCCGGCGCTCCGCCGATCACGAGCACGACCTCGCCGCGCGGCGCCTGCTCCGCGTAGCGCTCGGCGAGCTCGCTCGCGGTCCCGCGCACGATCTCCTCGTGGACCTTCGTCAGCTCGCGGCAGACGGCGACCGGCCGCCGGGGGTCGATCGCGGCCAGCGCCGCGAGCGACGCCGCGACGCGGTTGGGCGACTCGAAGGCGACGATCGTCTCGGGCGCGCCCATCAGCTGGGCGAAATCGCCGCGCTTGCGCGGGAGGTAGCCGACGAAGCGCCACGTGTCCGCCGGCAGGGCGCTTGCGACCAGCGCCGACAGCGCCGCGCTCGGCCCCGGCAGCACCTCGACCGCCAGCCCTGCGCCGACGCAGGCGCGCACGAGCACGAAGCCCGGGTCGCTGACGAGCGGCGTCCCGGCGTCGGACACGAGCGCGACGACGTCGCCGCGCTGCATCCGCTCGACGAGCTGCGCCGCCCGTGCGCGCTCGTTGTGCTCGTGGTAGCTGACGAGCTTCGCCGACACGCCGTAGCGCTCGAGCAGCACGCGCGTCCGGCGCGTGTCCTCGCAGGCGACGACGTCGGCCTCGCGCAGGGCGCTGAGCACGCGCAGCGTCACGTCCTCGAGGTTTCCGATCGGGGTCGGGCAGACGATGAGCCGTCCGGCGGCGCTCATCCGAAGATCACAGCAGAACGTCCGGCCGGGGCGGCGCGTCGCCGTCGCAATCCCCTCGGCCGGCGCCGCGCGTCGAGTCGCATGCGGCCTCTACGCCGGCGCGCCCAGGCCGTCCAGCGCGAGCGTCGCGGCGCCGAGCATCCCCGACTCCGCGCCGAAGCGCGCCGCCACGATCCGCGCGTGCTCCTTGGAGGGCGACAGCGCGCGCTCGGCAACGACGGCGCGGGCCGGCGCGAGCAGCAGCTCGCCGGCGGCGACCACCCCTCCGCCGATGACGACGACGTCGGGATTGAGCATGTTGACGATGTTCGCGACGCCGACGCCGAGCCAGCGGGCGATCGCGGCCAGGACGTCGAGCGCCGCCGCGTCGCCGTCGTGGGCGAGCTCGGTCACGAGCGGGCCGCTGATCTCGCGCCCCGCCGCCAGCGCCCGGCCGAGCCCGGAGCGCGGGCGCTGCGCGGCGAGCCGGCGCGCCTCGCGCGCGAGCGCGGTCCCCGACGCGACGGCCTCCAGGCAGCCGCGGTTGGGGCAGCTGCCGTTGCAGTGCGGGCCGTCGGCCTGCACGACCATGTGCCCGAGCTCCGCGCCCGCGCCCTGGCTTCCGCGCTGCAGCGCGCCGCCGACCACGAGCCCGCCGCCGATGCCGGTGCCGATCGTCAGCAGCGCCGCCTCGCGCGCCCCGGCCGCCGCGCCGAAGCGCCACTCGGCGAGCATCGCCGCGTTGGCGTCGTTGTCGACGAAGACCGGCAGGCCGATCCGCTCGGCGACGAGATCGCCGAACGGCACGCCGGCGATCGGCAGGTGCGTCGACATGACGGCGATCCCGCTGGCCTGGTCGATCAGGCACGGGATCCCGATCCCGACGGCGTCGATCGCGCCCGATGCGCCCTCGATCGCGTCGCGCACCTCGCCGATCGCCGAGACGACCGTCTCGATCACCGCCGCCTGGTCGCGCGCGCGCGCCGGCCGCGTCGCGCGATGGCGGACGTTCAGCCCCCGGTCGACGGCGCCGGCCAGGAGCTTCGTGCCACCGAGGTCGACCCCGATCACACAGCCCGTCGCCACGATCGGCCACCATACAGGGCTTCATGGCGCCACCCGAGGACCCCAAGGAGCCCGCGGGCCGCCCCGAATATCGCGTGTACCGGTCGCGCAGGGCGTGGCTTCCGCTGCGCGGCGGCGGCGACCGCGACGAGCTCAGCCGCGCACGCAGCGACGGCCGCCACCGGCCCGCGCCCGACTTCGGCCTGCGCGACCTCCGCGGGCCCGGCGAGCAGCGCCCGCGCAGACGCATCTCCGGCCGGCGGATCGCCGGGTGGCTCGCGCTTGCCGTGCTCGCCTGGGTCGCGCTGTCGGTCGTCGTCTTCCTCGTCAGCGCCCAGATCCAGCAGGGCAAGGTGTCCGATGCCAACGCGTACCTCGGCGGCGCGGGCTACCCGCTGACGTCGCCCAACACGATCCTCGTCCTCGGTTCCGACGTGCGCACCGACGAGCTCGCCGAGCCCGGCGCGCAGACCAGCGGCAACGGCCGCTCGGACTCGATCCTGCTGCTGCGCGTGGGCGGCGGCGCCAACGGCCGGCTGGCGATCGCGCGCGACACGATCGTCGACATCCCCGGCGCCGGCCGCCAGAAGGTCAACGCCGCCTACGGGATCGGCGGGGCGCCGCTCGCGGTGCGCACGATCGAGGGGTTCACCGGCGTCGACATCCACCACGTGATGATCGTGAGCTTCGAGGACTTCCCGGAGCTCATCGACGCGATGGGCGGCATCACGTATCGCGGCGGCTGCGTCGTGTCGAGGATCAACGGCGGCTTTCGCAACGGCGGCTACACGCTGCGCCTGAAGGCCGGCAGGACGCACATCGACGGGCGGCAGGCGCTCGCGCTCGCCCGCACACGCAAGAACCTCTGCAACCCCGACGAGGACGACCTGACGCGCGCACGGCGCCAGCAGAAGATCGCCGGCGCGATGCGCCGCCGGCTGCTGTCGCCGATGGCGTTCGTGCGGCTGCCGCTGATCTCGTGGAACGTGCCCAAGGCGCTGCGCTCGGACATGAGCGGCCCGACGCTGCTGGGCGTCTTCGGCGCGCTCGCGATCGCCGGGACGCCGCAGACCGAGGTGCTGGGAAGCTCGTCCGGGCGGGTCTCCGAGAGCGCCAAGCAGGCGAAGATCCGGCGCTTCCTCGCCGGCTGACGCGGCCGCCGGCCGCGCTCTCGGCGCGCGGGCGGTCAGGCGTTCTTCTTCGGCTTCGGGCGCGCGACCGAGGTCGAGCTCTTGGCCTCGGCCTTGGCCGCCTCGAGCTTCTGCACCGCCTTCGATCCTGCTCCCGGAGCGGACGACTCGCTCTTCTTCGCGTCGCCGTCGCCGCCGGTCTCGGCCTGCTCGCCTGCGCGCTTGCTCTTTCCGTAGTCGGTGCTGTAGAAGCCCTTGCCCTTGAAGTGCACCGCGATCGGATGGAAGACGCGCGTCACCGGAACCCCGGTCTCGGGATCCTCCTCGAGCGGCGGGTCGCTCATCTTCTGCATGACCTCGAAGGTCGTGCCGTCGGGCCGACGGTACTCGTAGAAGGGCACGGGCCGTCCATTATCTAGCATGGCCCCTCGATGGCCGAGCCCACGACCCGCGCGACGGACGCGGTCACGATGGAGAAGATCGTCGCGCTGTGCAAGCGGCGCGGCTTCGTCTTCGCCTCGTCGGAGATCTACGGCGGCCTGGGCTCGACGTACGACTACGGCCACTACGGCGTCCTGCTGAAGACCAACGTCAAGAACGAGTGGTGGCGCGCGATGCTGCAGGAGCGCGACGACATCGTCGCGCTCGACAGCGCCATCCTCCAGCACCCGCGCACATGGGAGGCGTCGGGCCATCTCGCCGGCTTCACCGACCCGCTGGTCGACTGCCGCGCCTGCGGACAGCGCTTCCGCGCCGACCACCTCGCGGAGCTGGAGTGCCCGCGCAAGCCGTCGAAGCCGCCGGGCGACGGCCCCGAGTGCGCCCTCACCGAGGCGCGCGACTTCAACCTCATGTTCGAGACGACGATCGGCCCGGTCAGGGACTCCGGCGCCACGGTGTACCTGCGCCCCGAGACGGCGCAGGGGATCTTCGTGAACTTCAAGAACGTCCTGCAGTTCAGCCGCAAGAAGCCGCCGTTCGGCATCGCCCAGGTCGGCAAGTCGTTTCGCAACGAGATCACGCCCGGCAACTTCGTCTTTCGCACGCGCGAGTTCGAGCAGATGGAGATGGAGTTCTTCGTGCCGCCCGGCGAGGCGCCGGAGTGGTACGAGTACTGGAAGGCGGCCCGCCGCGACTGGTACGTCGAGCTCGGCGTGCGCGAGGACCGTCTGCGCCTGCGCGAGCACGACACCGACGAGCTGTCGCACTACTCGAGCGCGACCGCGGACGTCGAGTACCTGTTCCCCATCGGGTGGTCGGAGCTCGAGGGGATCGCCAACCGCGGCGACTTCGACCTCACGCAGCACGCGAAGTTCTCCGGCGAGAGGCTCGAGTACGTCGACCCGCAGACCAAGGAGCGCTACGTCCCGCACGTCGTCGAGCCGGCCGCCGGCGCCGACCGCGCGATGCTCGCCTTCCTCGTCGACGCCTACGACGAGGACGAGATCGGCGGGGACACCGCCGGCGAAGCCGGTGGTCAGCGCATCGTGCTCAAGCTGCACCCGCGCCTGGCGCCCGTGAAGGTCGCGGTGCTGCCGCTCATGCGCAAGGACGGCCAGCCCGAAGTCGCGCGCGAGATCTACGCGGCGCTGCGCGGACGCATGCTGGCCGAGTACGACGAGGGCGGCTCGATCGGCAAGCGCTACCGCCGCCAGGACGAGATCGGCACGCCGTACTGCGTCACCGTCGACCACCAGACGCTCGAGGACCGCACGGTCACGGTGCGCGACCGCGACTCGCTGGCGCAGGACCGCGTCGCGATCGACGCCCTGCCGCGCGAGCTCAAGGCGCGGCTGGCGCGACCGTGGCGCTCGCCGAAGGCGTAGCAGCGCGCGCGCCGCGCGCGTAGGATTTCGCGCGACGGTGGTGGGGGACCGCATCAGGGTCGCGCCGGCGCTCGCGGCGATCGCCGCCGTGCTGTGCGTCTGCGCCGTGGCGGCTTCCCCGGCCTCAGCGCAGCTCGCCAATCCCAAGGAAGTCGTCGAGCCCAGGCCCGAGGTCGCCGAGCCGCCGGCCCCGCCGCCGCCTCCGCCGGCCACCACCACGACGACGACGATCGACGAGCAGACGACGACGCAGACCGAGCCGCCCATGACGCCGCCGCCGGCCTCGCCCGAGAGCATGCGCACCGACCCCGGCACGGGCAACGCCGCGGCGCAGTCGCGCGCCGAGAAGCGCGCCGAGGCGGCCGGCGACTGCAGCGACGAGCGCCCACCGCTGAACCGGATGCTCGCGATCGGCGGCACGGTCGCGGGCGATGAGGGCTCGTCATGGACGCGCCTGGCGCTGTTCGTGGCCGCCTGCTTCGCCGCGATCGCGCTGGCGGCCTACCTGGTCCGGCGCGAGCGCGCGCGGCGCAGCGACGCGCCGACGCCGACGCGCGGCGCGCTCGAGACGGTCGGCGCGCTCGTCGCGATCGCCGGTACGCTCGTGGCGATCGGCGGTCAGCTCGTCGCGAAGCGCCCGCCGCCGGAGGCCACGATGACGGTGCGCGACGTGCTGCCGCGCATCACGCGCGAGCAGTACGCGCGCCGGACGGGCGCCGGCGTGAAGGGCATCGACCGCATCGACCGCCGCGAGGTCGGCAACGTCGCGCTGGTCGAGATCCGGCTCGAGGGCTACCGCGGCGAGCGGCTCGTCCTGCAGTACGCGCTCTACAGCCTCGACAGCGCCACTCGCGGAGCGCTGTTCCCCGCCACGACGCGCACCGTCGAGCTCGACGTCGCCGACGACGACGTGCAGACGTCGTTCGTGCCGATCTGGGTCGGCTATCCGCAGGCGGAGCGCTTCGAGGCGCAGTTCCGGCTCATCCACGACGGGCGCATCCGCCAGCTGACCGACACCGGCGCGATGAGGGGCTCGACGTACCGCTACGCCTGCCGGCTCGACCTCTGACGGCGCTGCGCGCCGCACACCGCGCGCTGCTGTACGTTGCGGGCAGCCATGGCCGTGACCGTCCCCGCCGCCACCGAGCAGATCGACTACGCCGATCTGTACGCGCGCTGGGAGCGCGGCAACTGGTCGGCCACGGAGATCGACTTCACGCAGGACCGCATCGACTGGCACGAGCGCTTCACGCCGCAGCAGCGCCGCGCCGCGCTGTGGCTCTACGGGCTGTTCTTCCACGGCGAGGACTCCGTGACCGACAACCTGTCGCCGTACGTCGACGCGGTCCCGCTGGAGGAGCAGAAGTACTTCCTCGCCACGCAGCAGGTCGACGAGGCGCGCCATGCGATCTTCTTCCACCGCTTCATGCACGAGGTCGTCGGCGTCGGCGACGGCTCGCTGTCGTCGGGGCTGCGGGAGACCGCGCCGACGCTGACGTGGGGCCATCGCCGGACCTTCGCGCGGCTGGACCGGATGGCCGCCGAGCTGCGCGCGGACCGCTCGCCGCGGATGCTCGCCAAGGCCATCACGCTCTACCACGTCGTCGTCGAGGGGACCCTCGCGCAGCCCGGCCAGCACATCATCGAGTCCTCGCTGGAGCGGCTGGACCTGCTGCCCGGCTTCCGCGAGGGGATCCGCAACGTGTCGATCGACGAGCAGCGCCACATCGCCTTCGGCGTCAGGCTGCTGGCCGACCTGTACCGGGCGGACCCGCAGGGCACGCAGGACGCGATCGTCGACCTGATCCGCGAGACCCTGCAGTACACGCTCAGCGTGCCGATCCCGCCCAACTGGGACGAGTCCTACACGACGTGCTTCGGCTACACCCTGGAGGACCTCTTCGAGGAGGGCGCGCGCGCCAACGAGGCGCGGCTGCGGGCGATCGGCCTGCCGCTCGACGACATCGCGCACTTCCCGTTCCCGATGGACGTCTCGCCGCGCGAGCGCGGCCGGCGCGCGCTCGCGCTGCTGCGCGCCGGACTGCTCGGCGAGGGCAACGGGCCGATCGGCCGCGATCCCGAAACCGTGCGCATCTTCTTCGAGCTGCTCGCGCGCAACGCGCGCGGCGAGGAGGTGCCGCACGGCACGACGATCCAGTGGGAGTTCCCCGACATGGAGCCGTGGTACCTGCTGCTCGAGGGGAAGCGCAAGACGGCGATCCAGGGCCGCGTCGCCAAACCGAGCGTGCGTCTGAAGCTGCGCTACGACGACTTCGGCGAGCTCGTCTCCGAGCGCGCCCAGCCCCACCGCCTGGCGCTGCGCGGGCGGCTGCGGCCGTGGGGCGACCCGCGGCTGCTGCTCAAGCTCCAGCGGCTATTTCACTGACGCGCGGGTATGGTCCCAGGGCCACGATGCTGCGCCAGGGCCCGATCCCCCGCTTCGTGCACGGCCTGATCGAGTACCTGGCCGGCGTGCTGCTGATCGCCGCGCCCTTCCTCTTCGGCTTCGAGGCCGACGCGGCGGTCGCGGTGTCGATCGTCGCCGGCGTCGTCGTCCTCGTCGTCGCGGCGAGCACGGAGGGACCGGGCTCGCTGATCGACTCGATCCCGATCGCGGTCCATCTGCTGCTCGACTTCGCGCTCATCGCCGTGCTGATCGCCGCGCCGTTTCTGTTCGGCTTCAGCGACGAGAGCTCGCCGACGGCGTTCTTCATCATCCTCGGCGTCGCGCACCTGCTCGTGACGATCGGCACCCGCTTCACCCCGCGCGGCGAGCCCGCGCGCGAGCGCGCCCGCTGACCGCGAGCGACGGCGCCGGCTCGATCGGCGGCCGGTTTGCGATCGACTACATTGCGCGCGGTGAAGTACGTCGACATCGAGTCGCGCTTCGGCGACGTGACGCTGCGCGTGACGCCGGTGCCGCATCCCTGGGATCCCGAGGCCGACCGGCCGGGCTGGGACGTCCAGCTGACCGGCCACGACCTCGACGCCTCCGGCGTCTACGTCGAGGACGACGAGGCGCCGCAGACGCTGGTCGAGTTCTGCCGCGAGCTCGCCGACGAGCACAAGGGCTTCGACGGGGAGAAGCGCTGGGAGTCGGCCGGAGGCGAGCTGGAGATCCGCGCCGACCACGACCACGTCAACACCACGCGGCTGTACGTCACGCTGGCCGGCGGCCCCACGCCGCGGTGGTCGGCGTCCGCCGAGCTGCACGTCGATCCGCTCCGCTTCGACCGCGTGTACAAGAACCTCGAGCTGTACGGCGGCGAGGTGCTGAGCGGGGAGGTCGAGGCAGGCGCCGAGCCGCAGCGGATCGACCCGCGCGAGCCGCGCAAGAAGATCGGCACGCCGCCGACGCGGCAGGACCCGCACGACCAGGTCGGCGACCGCACGGCCTAGACGCGGCGAGACCTGCGCCGCGTCGTCGAGCAGCGTGCGGCGACGATCGGCACGGCGTGCGGGCGGCCGCGGCTACAGTGCGGGCGGTGGACGTCCCCGACTTCGAGCGCCACGAGCTGGTGCGGATCGATCCGCGAGCCACCGCGCTCGTCGTGGTCGACATGCAGAACGACTTCGTGCGCGAAGGCGGCTCGCTGCGCGTGCCCGACGCGGAGGGCACGCTGCCGTGCATCCGGCGCCTGCTCGCGCTCGCGCGCGAGCACGGTATGCGGGTGGTCTACAGCCAGGACACGCACTCCGACGGCGACCCGGAGTGGGAGATCTGGCCCGAGCACGCCCGCGAGGGCAGCTGGGGGTGGCAGATCGTCGACGAGCTCGCACCGAAGACGGAGGACACGGTCATCCGCAAGGTGCGCTACGACGCGTTCTACGGGACGCACCTCGAGCACTTCCTGCGGCTGTGGGGCGTCGACACGCTGGTCATCTGCGGCACGGTGGCCAACATCTGCGTCCACTACACGGCGGCCAGCGCCGCCCTGCGCTGGTTCGGGGTGGTCCTCCCGAGCGATGCGATCTCCGCGCTGGAGCCCTTCGACCTCGCGGCCTCGCTGCGCCAGACGGCGTTCCTGTTCGCCGGTCAGGTGACTACGAGCGACGGCATCAGCGTCTCCGACGCGTAGGTCCCGACGACACGACGAGCCTGGTGGCAGATGGCGTGGCGGTGGGTCGAGCACACCGGAGAGCTCGAGCTCGAAGCCGAGGCGCCGACCCCCGAGGCGGTGTTCGCCGAGGGGTTGGCGGCCATGGCCGAGCTGCTGGGTCAGGAGGGCGACGCGGTCGCCGGCCGCGCGCGCGAGACGCGTGAGCTGCACCTGAGCGGCCGCGACCGTGCCGTGCTCTTCGCCGACTGGCTGGCCGAGCTGGCGGTCCTGGCCGAGACCGAGGGCTTCGTCGTCGACGAGGCTCGTCGCATCGAGCTCGGCGGCGACGCCGTGCGGGCGACGGTGCTGGGACACCGTGGGCAACCGCCGCACCTCGTCAAGGCGGTGACGCTGCACCGCCTGCTCTTCGCGCATGACGATCGGGGCTGGCGGGCACGCGCGACGCTGGACGTCTGATGGTCTCGCTGGAGCACGTGGACGAGGTCGTGTGGGAGCTGCCGGCTGCGGCTCGGGCGGACATGCGCGTGCCGGCCCGGGTCTTCGCCGACGACGAGCTGCTTGCGGCGATCGAGCGCGACGGCTCGCTCGTCCAGCTGCAGAACGTGGCGACGCTGCCCGGCGTGGTGGAGGCCGTCCTGGCGATGCCCGACATCCATCAGGGCTACGGCTTTCCGGTCGGAGCGGTGGCGGCCACCGCGCTGCCGGACGGCGTGGTCTCGCCGGGCGGCGTCGGCTACGACGTCAACTGCGGCGTGCGGCTGCTGGCGCTGCCCTGCTCCGCCGACGAGCTGGGGGCGCGCCGGGAGGGCCTGGTGCACGAGATCGCGCGTCGTGTCCCCGCCGGTGCCGGTCGCGACGGCGAGCTGGACCTGCACGGGGCGGCGCTGGACCGCGTCCTGGTCGACGGACCGCATGCGCTGCTCGCCGATCACGGCCTCGGGGTGAGCGCGGACGTGGAGCATTGCGAGTCGGACGGGCGCCTGGACGGCGCCGACCCGGCCGCGGTGTCGTCGCGGGCGCGCGAGCGCGGAGGCCCGCAGCTGGGCACGATGGGCTCCGGCAACCACTTCGTCGAGCTGCAGCGCGTCGAGCGCATCTTCGACGCCGATGCGGCGTCGGCGTGCGGGCTGAGCGAGGGGCAGGTGACCGCGCTCATCCACTCGGGCTCGCGCGGACTGGGCCATCAGGTGTGCACCGACTACGTGCGGCGCATGGACGCCGAGCTGGCCGGCCACGGGATCGCGTTGCCCGACCGGCAGCTGTCCTGCGCGCCGGCGTCATCGTCGTCGGGGCGGGCCTATCTGGCGGCGATGGCCGCCGCGGCGAACTTCGCCTGGGCCAACCGCCACGCGATCGCCCATCGCGTCCGCGAGGCCGTGGCCGGCGTGCTGGGCGTGGCCGCGGCGGAGGGCACGCGGCTGGTCTACGACGTGGCGCACAACGTGGCCAAGACCGAGCGCCACGGCGACCGGGACCTGTGCGTGCACCGCAAAGGGGCCACGCGCGCCTTTCCTCCCGGCCATCCCGAGCTGCCGGCCGCCTACCGCGCGTGCGGCCAGCCCGTGTTCATCCCCGGCTCGATGGGCACGAGCTCGTTCGTGCTCGTCGGCCGCCCGGGCGCCATGGAGCGGTCCTTCGGAACGGTGTGCCACGGCGCCGGCCGGGCGCTGAGCCGCACCGCCGCGCGCAAGCGCATCGGCGGCTGGGAGCTGCGCAGGGCGCTGGAGGCAGCCGGCATCACGGTGCGCTCCGCCTCCAACAAGGGCCTGGCCGAGGAGGCGCCGTTCGCCTACAAGGACGTCGAGAAGGTGGTCGATGTCGTCGAACGCGCCGGGCTGGCCACGCGCGTGGCGCAGCTGCGGCCGATCGGCGTCGTCAAGGGCTGAGCGCGGACGCGCTGCGCGGCGACGCCAAGCGGCATGCCCCCGTACACGACGAAGGCGCCCCGGGGGCGCCTTCGAGCACGGCGGCTGCGCTCACGGCGCGCCCTCAGGTCGGAGATCCCGCCTCGGCCGGAGCGACCGGCGCCGTGTTGGAGGTGTAGTCGAACTCCTCCTCGGCGCCGAACAGCGCGTCGAGCACCTTGTTGCGCAGGTCCTCGCTGACGGCGATCGCGATCGCGCCGGCGACGAGCGCCACGAGCAGCAGGCGGCCGATGCCGCCCTTGCGCTTCTTCTTCGGCGACGGGTGCTTCGGCGCGTCGCGCAGCGCAGCGCCCGCCTCGCGCAGCGCGTCGGCCGAGCGCCTGACCGAGGCGTGCAGCTTCTTGTCCTCGATGAGGTTCTTCGCGGGCGCCTTGCCCTTGTTCAGCCGAGCGTAGGCGTTGCGGGCGGCCTCGAAGGCCACGACCATGTTGTCGCGCAGCTCCTCGTCCTGGATGATCCGCTGCAGGTACGGATTCTCCTTGGCGTTCTGCGCGGCCGCGGCGGCCTTCGCGGCCCTGTCCTTCGCTGCCATCTGTTCACCTCGGTTTGCTTGCTTGGGACGTCGGGCGTGCATATACCCGCCTTCCGTTGCGGCCAGACGCCGCGGCGGGCTCCAGGGCGGCCTCGAGCACCTCGCCGATGTGGCTGACGAAGCGAAACCGCAGCTTCTTGCGCAGGTGCTCGGGAATCTCGTCGGTGTCGGGCTCGTTGAGCTCGGGCGCGATGATCGTCGTGATGCCGTTGCGCTGCGCCGCGAGGGCCTTGTCCTTCAGCCCGCCGATCGGCAGCACCTGGCCCGTCAGCGTCATCTCGCCGGTCATCGCCACGTCGTCGCGCACGTGGCGGCCGCTGAGCAGCGAGACGAGCGCGGTCGCCATCGTGATGCCCGCGCTGGGCCCGTCCTTCGGGATCGCGCCGGCCGGCACGTGGATGTGGATGTCGTGGTGGGCGAACCAGTCCGAGGGCATCGTCGGCGCCAGCTCGGAGATGTGCCCGCGCACGTAGGACAGCGCCGCCGCGGCCGACTCCTTCATGACGTCGCCGAGCTGGCCGGTGATCTGGAGCTTGCCCTCGCCGTCGAACGCCTGCGCCTCGATGAACAGCACGTCGCCGCCGACCGGCGTCCACGACAGGCCCGTCGCGACGCCGGGCACGCGCGTGCGGCGCCTGGCGTCGGAGTGGTAGCGCCGGTGGCCGAGCAGCTCGCGCGCCCGCGCCTCGCCGATCGAGCCCTTCGGCGTGCCGCCCTCGGCGACCTCGCGGGCGACCTTGCGCGCGATCGCGCCGATCTGGCGCTCGAGCTCGCGCACGCCGGCCTCGCGCGTGTAGTCGGCGATCACCGCACGCAGGGCGGCGTCGGTGATCCGCAGCTGGCTGCGCTTCAGGCCGTTGCGCTCGGCCTGGCGCGCGACGAGGTAGCGCTTGGCGATCTGCAGCTTCTCGTCGGCCGTGTAGCCGGCGATCTCGATCGTCTCCATGCGGTCGCGCAGCGGCCCGGGGACGGTGTCGAGCGTGTTCGCCGTCGTGATGAACATCACCCGCGACAGGTCGAACGGCAGGTCGAGGTAGTGGTCGCGGAAGTGCTCGTTCTGCTCGGGGTCGAGCACCTCGAGCATCGCGCTGGCCGGATCGCCGCGGAAGTCCGAGCCCATCTTGGCGATCTCGTCGATCATGAACAGCGGGTTGTTCGAGCCCGCGTCGCGCAGCGCGCGGATGATCGTGCCCGGCATCGCGCCGATGTACGTGCGGCGGTGGCCGCGGATCTCGGCCTCGTCGCGCACGCCGCCGACGCTGATGCGCTCGAAGCGGCGGCCGAGCGCCCGCGCGATCGACCTGCCCAGCGACGTCTTGCCGACGCCCGGCGGCCCGACGAAGCACAGGATCGAGCCGCGCGCCTGCGGGTTGAGCCGGCGCACGGCGAGGAACTCGAGGATGCGGTCCTTCACCTGCCGCAGGCCGTAGTGATCGTCGTCGAGCACCTTGCGGGCGTGCTCGAGGTCGAGGTCGTCCTCGGTCGACGTGTCCCACGGCAGCGAGGCGATCCACTCCAGGTACGTGCGGATCACGCCGTGCTCGGCGGCGGCCGGCGGGAGGTTCTCCAGGCGGCCGAGCTCGCGGTCGGCCTGCTTGCGGACCTCCTCGGGCAGCTCGATCGCGGCGAGCTGCTCGCGCAGCTCGTTGGCCTCGGCGGCCGACTCGTCGAACTCGCCGAGCTCCTCCTGGATCGCCTTGAGCTGCTGGCGCAGGATGAACTCGCGCTGCGCGCGCTCCATGTCGGACTGCACCTGGTTCTGGATCTGCGAGCCGATCGAGATGACCTCCAGCTCGCGCGCGAGCGCCTCGGCGAGACGCCGCAGCCGGCGCGCGACGTTGACCTCCTCGAGCAGGCCCTGCTTCTCCTCGGTGGGCAGCCGCAGCGAACCCGAGATCAGATGGCTCAGGGCGCGCGCGTCGTCCACGTTGGCGACCGCCACCTGCAGCTCCTCGGGCAGGTACGGGACGGCCTCGACGATCTGCGAGAACGTCTGCTGGACGTTGCGCATGAGCGCGGTCAGCTCGGGCGACTCCTCGACGACGTCGGGCTGCTCGCTGACCTCGGCGACGAGGTAGGGCCGCTCGCTGTGCCAGCGCTCGATCCTCACCCGCTGGGCGCCCTGGACGAGCAGCCGCAGCGTGCCGTCGGGAACCTTGAGCATGCGCGCGATCACGCCGACGACGCCGACGTCGTAGAGCTGCTCGGGCGCGGGCTCCTCGACCTCGGGCTCGCGGCTGGCGACCATGACGAGCATCCGGTTGCCGGCCAGCACGTCGTCGACGAGCTGGATCGATCGCTCCTGGCCGATCGCCAGCGGCGTCAGCGTGTCGGGGAACGGGACGGCCTCGCGCAGCGGCAGCACCGGCAGCGTGTCGGGCAGCGGCTGCGCCCGGTCGACCTCGAGCTCGCGCGCGGCGTTGCCGTCGCTGACGACGTCGATCATCGCTCCTCGACCTCCGCCCGATCGCCGCGCTGGATCGGCACGCTGCGCTTCGCCGAGCGCGGATCGGCGAGCGGCAGCTCGACGCGCAGGATGCCGTCCTGGTATGTCGCGCGCGCCTGCTCCGCGACGACCTCGGCGCCGAGCTCGATCGTGCGCCGGAACGCTCCGTGCTCGATCTCGAGCTGCTGGTAGACGCGCCCCTCGACATCGTCCTCGCGGCGCTGGCCGCTGAGCGTCAGCGAGCGGCCCTGGATCTCCAGGCCCAGGTCGCGGGCATCGATCCCGGCGAGCTCGGCATGGACGATCGCGCGGGGCGGGCCGTCGGCGTAGAAGACGTCGACGTTCGGGCAGAAGCCGGTGCGCAGCGACGGCAGGCCGCCGCCGCCGAGCGCGAGCAGCTCGTCCATGTCGCGCCGCATGCGCTCGAAGTTCGCGAACAGGTCGCCCTGACGGGCCATGGCCACGCATGTACCCACTCGGCGGCACCCCAGCCCCTCGGGTTCAGACGTCGTACACGGCGCCCTCGTGCGCGAGCTCGAGCGGGCCGTGATAGGACCGCCGCGCCTCGGCGAGCGCCCAGTCGGGGTCCAGCTCGTCGGAGATATGCGTCAGCACGAGCCGGGCCGCGTTGCAGCGCGCCGCGTGCTCGCCGGCCTCGCCCGGCGTGAGGTGGCCGCGCGGGCCCTCGCGCTCGGGACGCGGCAGCGTGGCCTCGAGGACCAGGAGATCGGTGCCGTCGGCGAAGCCGTCCAGCGCATCGGTCGGACCGTGGTCGGCGCCGAAGGTGACGCGCCCGCCGGCCGCGCAGCGCACCTCGATCGCGTTGGACGGCAGGAAGTGCGGCACGGGCCGGAAGCGCACGCGCAGCGAGCCGACCTCCAGCGTCGCCGACGTGTCGTACTCCGCCACCCGAAAGGCCCTGTCGACGAGCTGGGGCTGGCCGCCCGCGCGCGCGATCGTGCGCACGATCTGCGTGGCGTCGGGCGGCAGGAGCAGCTGCGGCCGCGCCGGGCTGTCGGTCCCGGGCCAGCGGTCGACGGGCACCGGCTGCTGGCGCGGCGCGTAGGTCAGCGCGCACGCGAACGGGATCAGATCCAGGAAGTGATCGGCGTGCATGTGCGAGATGACGACCGCGTCCACGTCGACGTAGTCGCGGAAGCGGCGCAGCTTGGAGAACACCCCGCTGCCGCAGTCGATGAGCAGGCAGGTGGCGCCGTCCTCGACGAGGTAGCCGCTGCACGCTCCGTCGGCGTCGGGCCACGAGGGCGACTTGCCCAGCACCGTGATCCTCACGGTGCTGACCCTATCCACGCCGCTCAGCGGACGTGCAGGGCGGCCTGCTCCTGCGCGCTCGGAAACGCCCAGGTGGCGTGCGTGCGGCGCTCCTGGCGAAACGCGAAGCGCAGCTGCTGCGGCGGCCGCAGCCCCTCCGGCGAGTCCGGGCGATACGTCGGGCACGGCGCATCGAGGTCCAGCGCGCAGAGCAGGTTGCGGCGAAAGAAGCAGTCATCGCACGCCACCTTGGTCGTAACCCGCGTCTTTGCCATGCCGCCCCGACACCCCCTTCTCGTACGCCGAACGCCGCGGGATCAGACCACGCGGCGGCAGCTCGCCGCAAGGGGCCGCGCGGAGGGGTTCTCGCTCGTATCGCGTTTTTGGGCTCGGGCTCTCCGCAATTGCCGAAGGAAAGCCGCCCTTCCCGTACGAGCTCGCCGGCACGCGGACCTCGCCCCCCCGGGCGGCGGTCGTTGCCGCACTTTGGGGAGACTTTCGCGCGCATGTCCGCCGGCAGCTACGACACGATCATCGTCGGGGCGGGCATCATCGGGCTCGCCGTGGCCCGCGAGGTGCTCGCCCGCCGGCCCGGCAGCCGCCTGCTCGTCGTCGAGCGCGAGGGCGCGCCGGCCGCCCACCAGACCGGCCACAACAGCGGGGTGATCCACGCCGGCGTCTACTACGCGCCGGGTTCGCTGAAGGCGCGGCTGTGCGTCGCCGGCGCCGCGCGGATGTACGACTACTGCGAGCGCCACGAGATCCGCGCCGCGCGGATCGGCAAGCTCATCGTCGCCCTCGGCGACGCCGAGCTGCCGGCGCTCGCCGAGCTCGAGCGGCGCGCGCGGCGAAACGGCGTCGCCGGCATGCGGCGGCTCGACGGCCGCGGCCTGCGCGAGATCGAGCCGCACGCGACCGGCGTCGCGGCGCTGCACTCGCCGAACACCGGGGTCGTCGACTTCCGCGCCGTCTGCGCGCGGCTGGCCGAGGACGTGCGCGCAGCGGGCGGCGAGCTGCGCCTGAACTGGGAGGTCGCGGGCATCGCCGCGACGGCGCGCGCGATCCGCCTGCGCGCGGCGGGCGGCGACGAGGCCGACGGGCGGCGCGCGATCTTCTGCGCCGGCCTGTGGTCCGACCGCCTCGCGGTCCTCGCGGGCGCCGATCCGGACCCGCGCATCGTGCCCTTCCGCGGCGGCTATCTGCGCCTGGCGCCCGAGCGGCGCGAGCTCGTGCGCGGGCTCATCTATCCCGTCCCCGACCCGAGCCTGCCGTTCCTCGGCATCCACCTGACGCCGCGCATCGACGGCGAGGTGCTGCTCGGCCCGTCGGCGCTGCTCGTCGGCGCGCGCGACGGCTACCGGCTGGCGACGCTGCGCCCCGCCGACATCCGCGACACGCTCACCTGGCCGGGCACCTGGCGGATGATCGCGCGCTGGTGGCGCACCGGCGTCGGCGAGCTGCGGCTGGCGGCAAGCCGCGCCGCCTTCGCCGCCGAGGCCAGCCGCTACGTGCCGGGCGTGCGTGCGCGCGACCTGCTGCCGGCGCCGGGCGGCGTGCGCGCGCAGGCGGTGGCGCGCGACGGGCGCCTCGTCGACGACTTCCTGCTGTCGACCACGCCGCGCGCGATCCACGTGCGCAACGCCCCGTCCCCGGCCGCGACGTCGTCGCTGGCGCTCGCCGAGCTGATCGTCGACGCCGCCGACGAGATCGGCTGATCCGCTTGCGGGGCGGGCGCGGTGCCGTTTGCCCGCCGCCGCGATGGGCGACGATGGTGGGCCGATGCGCATCCTGCTGACCGGCGCCAGCGGCTCGATCGCAAGCGCGCTCGCGCCTGCGCTGGCGCTCGGCGGCCACGAGCTGCGCGGCTTCGGCCGCGATCCCGCGCGCGTTCCGGCGACGCTGCCGTTCGTGCGCGGCGACGCGATCAGCGGCGCCGGCCTCGACGAGGCGCTGGACGGAATCGACGTGGCGTACTTCCTGATCCACTCGATGGAGGGCGACGGCCGCGCCGGCTTCGAGCACGACGAGCGCACCGCGGCGCGGAACTTCGTCGCCGCCGCGCGGCGCGCCGGCGTGCGGCGCGCGGTCTACCTCGGGGGGCTCGTGCCGCGCGAGGGCCGGCTGTCGCGCCACCTCGGCAGTCGCCTGGAGGTCGAGCGGATCCTGCTCGCCGAGCTGCCCGAGGCGGTCGCGCTGCGCGCCTCGATCGTGATCGGCGCGCGCTCGCGCTCGTTTCGCTTCATGGTGCGCCTCGTCGAGCGGATGAGCGTGCTGGCGCTGCCGCCGTGGCGTGAGCACCGCACGCAGCCGATCGACGTGCGCGACGTCGTCGCCTTCCTCGTCGCCGCGGCGACGACGCCCCACGCCCGCGACGGGCTCTCACTGGACATCGCCGGCCCGGACGTCCTCAGCTACGGCCAGATGCTCGAGCGGATCGCCGACCTCATGCTCGTGCACCGCCGCGCGGTGCGACTCGGCCGCAACGCGACGCCCGTCGTGGCGCCGATCGCGGCGGCGCTCGCCGGCGAGGACCCGGGCTTCGTCGGGCCGCTCATGGAGAGCCTGTCGGGCGACCTGCTGCCGCGCGACCAGCGCGCGCCGGCGCTGCTCGGGGTGCGCCTTCACCGCTTCGATCGCGCGGTCGAGCGGGCGCTGCGCGAATGGGAGCGCAGCGAGCCGCTGGCGGCGCGGTGAGCTCGGCGGCGGCAGTCGTTGCACGTCGAGGCGCTAGGTTCTTCGCCGCGTGTCCGTCGTGATCGCCAGCATCGACATCGAGGCCCCGATGGAGGACGTCTGGGAGCACATCATGGACCCCGCGCGGATGCACAGCTGGGTGACGATCGTCGACCGCATCGATCGCGTCGACCCGGGTCCGCTGCGGCCCGGCTTCGAGATGAGCCAGACGCTGTGTCTGCGCGGCGTGCGCTTCAAGGTGCACTGGACGCTCGAGGAGGTCCGAGCGCCGCGCTACGCGCGCTGGGAGGGCCGTGGCCCGGCGCGCTCGACGGCCGTCACCGAGAACCGCCTCACCGAGCGCGACGGGCGCACCCACTTCGACTACCGCAACGAGTTCCGCACCCCGTTCGGGCCACTCGGCGCGGCGGCGTCGCGCGTCATCGTCGGCGGCATTCCGGAGAAGGAGGCCAACGCCTCGCTGCGGCGACTGAGGGAGATTCTGGAAATCCGCGGCTGAAAAGCGTCCAGGTCTGCAACCCTCAGGAGGACGATGCTATAGGCTCTGTGACGGTTATTGTCACTTGCCTGAACGGGGAGAAGTATATGGCAGATTTCCTAGATGAGAAGCGACGCGAGATCGGCGCACGGCTGAAGGAGCTCAGGCCGCTGGTCGAGGAGTACCAGCGGCTCGAGGCGGCTGCGGCGGCACTCGACGGCGTCGCGCCGTCGAACGGCTCGGAGCCCGCGCGCCGCACGCAGACCCGCGCCCCGGCGCGCACCCGAGGCGGCAGGGGCGGCGGCCGCCGCGGCCGCCCGAAGGGCAGCGGCACGCGCGGCGCCGAGGCGCTCGCGCTCGTGCGCGAGCGGCCCGGCATCACGATCCCCGAGATCGCCGAGCAGATGGGGATCAAGCAGAACTACCTCTACCGCGTCCTGCCGGCGCTGGCCGAGGACGGACTCGTCCGCAAGGACGGCCGCGGCTGGTATCCCAGCGAGGCCGCGTAGCGCCGGCTCCCGGGGTCAGGCCGTGGTAGGAGGCCTGACCCGCGGGGCAGCGGCCCTCGTCCTCAGAGGAGACCGAGCTCGCTGACCGCGGCGCGCTCGTCGATCAGCTCCTTGACCGTCGCGTCGAGCTTGCGCTGCGCGAACTCGCCGACCTCGAGTCCCTGCGCGATCTCGTAGCCGCCGCCCGAGCAGCGCACCGGGAAGCTCGAGATGATGCCCTCGGCCACGCCGTAGGAGCCATCCGACGCGACCGCCATCGAGCGCAGCCCGTCGGCGCCGCCGACCCAGTCGCGGACGTGGTCGATGGCCGCGTTGGCGGCCGAGGCCGCCGACGACGCTCCGCGCGCCTCGATCACCTCGGCCCCGCGCTTTCCGACACGCGGGATGTACTCGTTCTCGTACCAGTTCATGTCGACCTGGTCGACGGCGCGCTCGCCGTTGACCTTCGCGTTGAACAGGTCCGGGAACATAGAGGGAGAGTGGTTGCCCCACACGACGAGGTCGGAGACGTCCTCGACGCCGACGCCGAGCTTCTGCGCCAGCAGCGCGACCGCCCGGTTCTGGTCCAGCCGCGTCATCGCGGTGACGCGCTCGGCCGGGATGTCCGGCGCGTTGGCGGCGCAGATGAGGGCGTTGGTGTTGGCGGGGTTGCCCACGACGAGCACCTTGACGTCGTCGGCGGCGACGGCGTTGAGCGCCTCGCCCTGCGGCTTGAAGATCTGGCCGTTGGCCTCGAGCAGGTCGGCGCGCTCCATTCCCTTCGAGCGCGGCCGGGCGCCGACGAGCAGCGCGACGTTCGCGCCGTCGAACGCCTGCGCGGGATCGTCGTAGACGTCGACGGAGCGCAGCAGCGGAAACGCGCAGTCGATCAGCTCGAGCGTCGTGCCCTCGGCCGCCCTGACCGCCTGGGGGATCTCGAGCAGCTTCAGCGCGATCGGCGTGTCGGGCCCCAGCAGCTGCCCGGAGGCGATCCGAAACAGCAGGGCGTAGCCGATCTGGCCGGCGGCACCGGTGACGGCCACGTTCGCTGGGGAGCCGTTCGTCATGCGTTCATCTCCTCGATCACGGCGTCGGCGAACTCGCTCGTGCCGACAGCGCTGGGGTCATCACGGGTCGGCTTGAGATCGTAGGTGACCTTGTCGCCCTTGCGGATGACCGCCGCGACCGCGTCCGCCATGCGGCGCGCCGCGTCGGCCTCGCCGAGGTGCTCGAGCAGGTAGACGCCCGACAGCATGAGCGCCGTGGGGTTCATCCGGTTCTTGCCGGCGTACTTCGGCGCCGACCCGTGCGTGGCCTCGAAGACCGCCGCCACGGTGCCGATGTTCGCGCCGCCGGCGAGGCCGAGGCCGCCGATCATGGCGGCGGCGAGGTCGCTGACGATGTCCCCGTAGAGGTTGGGCAGCACGATGACCTCGAAATCCTCCGGAGACGTGATCAGCCGGTTGCAGAGGTTGTCGATGATGAGGTCCTCGAAGTCGATCGCCGGGTAGTCCGCGGCGACCTCGCGCGCGACGTCGAGGAACAGCCCGTCGGAGAACTTCATGATGTTCGCCTTGTGCGCGGCGACGACCCTCCGGTGGCCGTGCGTGACGGCGTAGTCGAAGGCGTGGCGGACGATCCGCTCCGAGCCGAACGCGCTGATCGGCTTGACCGAGATGCCCGCGTCCTCGCGAACGTGGGAGCCGAGCTCGGCGAGCTTCGCGCGCAGCTGCGCGTTGGCGTCGGTCCCGCGCTCGAACTCGATGCCGGCGTAGAGGTCCTCGGTGTTCTCGCGGACGATGACGACGTCGGTTTCCGGAAAGCGCGTGCGCACGCCCTCGAGGGCCTTGCACGGCCGGATGCATGCGTAGAGGTCGAGCTCCGTGCGCAGCCGGACGTTGATCGAGCGAAAGCCGGCGCCGACCGGTGTCGTCGTCGGCCCCTTGATCCCGACCCCGGTGCGCCTCAGCGATGCGAGCGCGGCGTCCGGGAACGGGTTGCCGTGCTTGCGGTACTCGTCGATGCCGGCCTCCTGGCGGTCCCAGTTGAAGTCGACGCCCGTGGCCTCGAGCACGCGCCGGGTGGCGTCGGTCAGCTCGGGGCCGGTGCCGTCTCCGGGGATGAACGTCACGTCGTGCGCCATGTGGGAAGTCGGCGATGCTATCGGCGGGTCCCGGACGCCCGCCGCTAGCGTTTGCGCCCGACGATGAGGATCATCTACACGCATACCGACGAAGCGCCCGCGCTCGCCACGGCCTCGCTGCTGCCGATCGTCCGGGCGTTCGCCGCTGCGGCGGCGGTGGACGTCGAACTGCGCGACATCTCGCTCGCCGGCCGGATCCTCGCCCAGTTCCCCGAGCTCCTCGATCGCGAGCAGCGGGTCCCCGACGCGCTCGCCGAGCTGGGCGAGCTCGCCAGGACGCCCGAGGCGAACATCGTCAAGCTGCCGAACATCAGCGCGTCGCTGCCGCAGGTCAAGGCGGCGATCTCAGAGCTTCAGGACAAGGGGTACGCGATCCCCGACTATCCCGACGACCCGTCGGATCCCGCGCGGGCGAGGTACGACGCGGTCAAGGGCAGCGCGGTCAACCCGGTCTTGCGCGAGGGCAACTCCGATCGCCGCGCGCCGGCGTCGGTCAAGGCCTTCGCGCGCAGGCACCCGCACTCGATGGGCGCGTGGTCTCCGGACTCCAGGTCGCACGTCGCGACGATGTCCGGCGGCGACTTCCGCTCCACCGAGCAGTCGGTGACGGTCGGCACCGAGGGCGTCGTGCGGATCGAGCACACCGCGTCCGACGGCACGCTGACCGTGCTCAAGGAGCGCATCCCGGTGCTCGCCGGTGAGGTGCTCGACGCCGCCGTCATGCGCCGCGCGGCGCTCGACGAGTTCCTCGCCGAGCAGGTCGCCGACGCGAAGAGGCAGGGAGTGCTCTTCTCGGTGCACCTGAAGGCGACGATGATGAAGGTCTCCGACCCGATCATCTTCGGACACGCGGTTCGCGCCGTGGCCGGCGACGTCTACGAGGGCCTCGACGCGAGTCCGAACGACGGCCTGGGGACGCTCCTGAGCGCGCACCCGGAGGCGCGGGAGGCGGTTGTCGCGGCGCTCGCCGCCGGCCCGCCGATCGCGATGGTCGACTCCGACCGGGGCATCACGAACCTCCACGCGCCGTCGGATGTCATCGTCGACGCCTCGATGCCGGCCGCGATCCGGTCGTCGGGGCGGATGTGGAACGCCGACGGCGAGCTGCAGGACTGCAAGTTCGTCATCCCCGACTCGTCGTACGCGGCGCTGTACGCCGAGACGATCGACCACTGCCGCGAGCACGGCGCGTTCGATCCATCGACGATGGGGACGACGCCGAACGTCGGCCTCATGGCGCAGAAGGCCGAGGAGTACGGCTCGCACGACAAGACGTTCCACATCGCCTCCGCGGGAACGGTGCGCGTCGTGGACGACGGCGGCGCGACGCTGCTCGAGCACGAGGTCGACGGCGGCGACATCTGGCGGATGTGCCAGACGAAGGACGCGCCGATCCGCAATTGGGTCGAGCTGGCG
>DASZOA010000413.1:0-2512 GCA_035551055.1 Solirubrobacteraceae bacterium | reverse complement strand
GCGTTCATGCGCCGCCGACTTCCCACCATCAGGCCCGGCCCGGTCGTCGCAGCGCTCGTCGCGCTCGCGGTGCTGTGGCTCGTGCGCCCGATCTGGCACGGGCTGGCGATGTTCGTCTGGACGCAGCCGCTCGTCTGGCTGCTGCCGTTGCTGCTGCTCATCGCCGGCGCCGTGCTCCTGCGCCGCTCGCAGCGCAGCTGGACGACGCTCGAGGACCTGCGCACGGGCGTCCGGCCGCCGAGCTACCTGTTCGCGTTTCCGATCCTCGCGTTCTTCGTGTTCGTGTTCGCGGCCGCGCTGAACGCCCCGCTCGTCGGCAAGGCGATCGTCGACAACACCGGCTACGAGGCGATCCCCGGCCTGCCCGCCGGCGGCCAGGTGCGGCTCGTGCCGCGCGACGTCGCCGAGCAGAACGCCTCGAGCGCGTTCAACTCGCCGACCGAGACGCTCACGAACTTCCGCATCGTCAACACCGACGAGGGGCTGGTCTGGACAGCGCTGCGCACGCCGCAGGGCGCATTTCGGATCTTCAGCAAGAAGAGCCAGGGGATCGTCAAGCTCGACGCCGAGTCGACGGCGCGCTCGCTGCGCCAGGTCGACGCCGAGCTCGAGGTCGCGCCGGGTCTGCAGATCACCGACAACCTGCGTTGGCGGCTGCTCAAGGAGCGCTTCTTGATCTCGCTCGAGGAGCCGGTCGGGTTCGAGACGCCGCAGGGCCCGCGCCTCATGGTGCCCTACCTGGAGTACAAGGGAATCCTGATCCGCCGGCCCGTGCTCGGCGGCGTGTTCGTCGTGGCGCCCGACGGCGAGATCGAGGACCTCGAGCCCGAAGAGGCCGCCCGCCGGCCCGAGCTCGCTCGGACCGGCCGGATCTTCCCCGACACCCAGGCGCGCCGGGTCCAGGACGCCTACCAGTACAAGCGCGGCCTGTGGAACGCCTGGTTCGTGCACGAGGACCAGACGCGGATCACAGACACCGAGACCAACCGCCAGCCGTACCTCGTCGACTTCGGCGCCGCCGGCCTCGGTCCGCAGTGGGTCACGGTCGCCGAGCCGTACGGGCGCGCCTTCGCCGCGAGCGCGATCTTCCTCACCGACGCCGTCACCGGCCGGACGCGGATCTGGCGGGTCCCCCCGCGCACGTCGCTGAGCGGCAACCGGCGCGCGCTGCAGGCCGTGCGCGCGGTCTCGATCCCCGGTGTCGACTTCGGCGACGACACCCCGGGCTCGGGCAACTTCCGCGTCGTCGAGCCGCGCCCGGTGTTCGTCAGGGGCCGCCTCGTCTACCTCGCATCGATCATCCCCAACACCGCCAACGCGGTGTCCAAGACCGTCGTCGTCGACGCCGAGACGAACAAGCTCGTCGCGATCTTCGACAACGACCGCGACCCGCAGGCGGCGGCCAAGACGATGCGTTACATGCAGACCGGCGCGGTGCCCGGCGACTCGGCGGCGCCCGGCGCCGCGGCGACCGACGGAGCGGAGGCGGAGGAGCCGGCGGCCGACGGCGGCGAGGCGGGCGCCGGCGGCGCCACGACGACGACGCCGCGCGGCGACAGCGTCGAGGACCGCCTCGACGACGTCATCCGCCGCCAGCGCGAGCTGCTGCGCGAGATCGAGCGCCTGCGCGACGAGGTGCGCCGGGGCGGATAGCGGCGATAGGTGCTGACTATCGCTGTGCCGCTGCGTTGCCGATACCGAGGTGAATGTCCGAGCTTTCCCTGCCGCTGCCCGCTCCCGCCGCGTTGCCTCCGGCGAAGCTGTGCAGCGACGCGCAGCTGGCGCGCCGCGCGGCGCGCGGCGATCAGCGCGGGTTTGCGGAGATCTTCGAGCGCCATCACCAGGCCGTGTATCGCTACTGCCGCTCGATCCTCGGCAACAGCGAGGACGCGGCCGACGCGCTGCAGAACACGATGGCGGCGGTGCTGCGCAGCCTGGACGGCGAGACGCGCGACATCGCGCTGAAGCCGTGGCTGTTTCGGATCGCGCACAACGAGGCGCACAGCATCCTGCGCCGGTCGCGCCCGCAGACCGAGCTCGACGATACGCAGCCGTGCACGCGCTCGGGCGTCGAGGCCGGTGTGCTGGCGTCCGAGCAGCTGCGCCAGGTGGTCGCGGACGTCCAGGCGCTGCCCGACCGTCAACGTCGCGCGCTGACCATGCGCGAGCTCAACGACTTGGAGTACGCGGAGATCGCTGCGGTGTTCGGGGTCGCCGAGGGCGCGGCGCGCCAAGCGGTGCACGAGGCGCGCACGATGCTGCACGAGTTGTCGGAGGGGCGCGCGATGGCATGCCCTGATGTTCGTGAGCTCATCAGCGCACGTGACGGGCGGCTGCTGCGCGGGCGCAGGGTGCGCGCGCACCTGCGTGCGTGCGAGTCGTGCACGCAGTTTCGCGCGGCGATCGGGCAGCGCCGGGCGAGCCTGGCGATGGCGGCACCGCCGTTGGCGGCCCCGGCGGCGGCATCGATCCTCAACGGGTTGCTCGGCGGCGGACATGGCGCCGCGGCGGC
>DASZOA010000412.1:0-2474 GCA_035551055.1 Solirubrobacteraceae bacterium | reverse complement strand
CGCGGCGGCGGCGGGGGTCGGCGCGGTCGTCGTGCTGTCGGGTGGCTTCGCCGAGACCGGCGAGGCGGGGGCCGAGCTGCAGGCGCGCGTCGTCGCGGCCGCGCGCGCCGGTGGCCTGCGCATCGTCGGCCCCAACTGCTTCGGCGTGCAGAACTGCGCGACCGGCCTGAACGCGTCGATGGCCGCCGGCACGGCTGACGCCGCCGGCGGGATCTCGCTCGCGACGCAGTCCGGCGCGTACGGCATGGCGGTCTACATGCTCGGCCTCGAGCAGCGCATGGGCTTCGCGAAGGTCTACGCCGCCGGCAACAAGGCCGACATCACCGACGCGGAGGTGCTCGCGCACCTCGGCTCCGACGACGCCACCAGCGTGATCTGCTTCTTCGTCGAGTCGCTGGCCGACGCGCGCGGCTTCCTCGACGTCGCCTACGAGGTCAGCGCACATAAGCCGGTTCTCGTCACGAAGACCGGCCGCACGGCCGCGGGCGCGCGCGCCGCGCTGTCGCACACGGCCGCGCTCGCCGGCGACGCCGCCATCTGGCGCGCCGCGCTCGAGCAGTCGGGTGCGGTGGTGGCCGAAAGCGGCCTGGAGATGATCGACGCCGCGCGCGCGCTGGACTGGCAGCCCGCCCCGCGCGGGCCGCGCGTGGCGATCGTCACCAACTCGGGCGGAACCGGCGTCGAGCTCAGCGACCTGCTCGCCGAGCAGGAGCTCGAGGTGCCCGAGCTGTCCGAGGGGCTGCAGGCCGAGCTGGCCGAGGCGCTGCCGCAGTTCGGCAGCGCGCGCAACCCGGTCGACGTGACGACGGCGTGGGCGCGCTTCGAGGAGCTCTATCCGCTTGCGGTCGAGCGGCTCGCGCGCTCCGGCGAGGTCGACATCGTCGTGCCGGTCCTCCTGCAGCGCTCGGCGATGGACGCCGCGGTCGTCGCGGCGGTGCGCGATGCGGCGCGGCGCCTGCGCGACGACGGCGTCGAGGTCCCGGTCTACGTCTGCTGGGTCGCGCCGTCGGACGCGAGGGCCAACGCGGACCTGCTGCACGAGGCGCAGGTGCCGACGTTCGAGTGGTCGCAGCGCACCGCGCGTGCCGCTGGGCTGGCCTGGCGGCACGGCCGGGGGCTGCGGCGCAGCCGCGCGCCGCGGCCCGTCGCCGAGGCGCCCGCCGGGCTGCCCGCGATCGGTTCGGGTGTGCTCGCCGCCGACGACGCGGCGAGGGTGGCGAGCGCCTTCGGCATCGCCGTGCCCGAGCAGGTGGTCTGCCGCGATCCCGACGCGGCCGTCGCGGCCGCCGAGCGCGTCGGCTTCCCGGTCGTCGCCAAGCTCGCGGGCGGCCGCCACGTGCACAAGTCCGACGCGGGCGGCGTGCGTCTCGACCTCACGGACGCGCCGGCGGTGCACGCCGCGGCACGGGCGCTGCTCGAGCTCGACGCCGACGCGCACGTGCTCGTGCAGCCGATGGTCGACGGCGTCGAGATGGTCGTCGGCGCGCTGCGCGACGCGGCGCTCGGACCGGTGGTGATGGTCGGCCTCGGCGGCGTGTTCGTCGAGCTGCTGGGCGACGTCGCGTTCCGCCTGGCGCCCGTCGACGAGGACGAGGCGGTGGCGGCGATCGAGTCGCTGCGCGGCTTCGCCCTGCTGCAGGGCGCGCGCGGCCGCCCCGCGGCCGACGTGCGCGCGCTCGCGGCGACGGTGGCCGGCGCGTCGCGGCTGATCGCGTCGCTGCCGGCCGTCGCCGAGCTCGATCTGAACCCCGTGCTGGCAGGTCCCGCCGCCGCGGTCGCCGTAGACGGGCGGATCGTCGGCGGGGCTGCTCCCCGGCAGCCAAGCACGCCGGTCGGAATGCTCGCCCGGAGATAGTGAACCGCTCGCCGGTCCGATCTAGCGTCACGCCGGACGCCTACGTTTCGACGGCGAGGAGGAGCACCACGATGAAGGTCGGTAATCAGGACATCCTGCTGCCCACCACGATGGTCGGCAACTACCCCAACCCCCGCTGGTACGACGGCCATGCCTTCGCGCAGTTCCCGAAGGGTGAGTTCATCTACGACTCGATCTCGCGCGAGGCCTTCGAGGACGCGGTGGCCGCGATCGTGCACGACCAGGAGGCCGCCGGCATCGACATCATCTCCGACGGCAAGGTCTACGGCGGCGACAGCCCGTACGGCCAGATCCTCTATCACTACTACGAGCGCCTGAGCGGCTACCAGATGTCGGGGCCGCCGATCGGCCTGCCGATCTACTCGACGCTCTTCGCGCCCACCGTCACCGGCGAGGTGCGCCGTACGCACCCGTTCCACCTCGCGACGCTGCGCGCCGTGCGCAAGGCGACCAAGAAGCCCGTCAAGGTCTCCTACAACGGCATCCAGGTCCTGACGCTGGCGTCCAACGACACGTACTACAACTCCAACCGCGAGCTGGCGCGCGCGATCGCGAAGGCCTTCCACGAGGACTTCCTGCAGCTCGCCGAGGAGGGCGT
>DASZOA010000411.1:0-3237 GCA_035551055.1 Solirubrobacteraceae bacterium | reverse complement strand
GCCCTTGCGCATGAGGTCGGTGACGGCGGAGTGGCGCTCGAGCGCCGTGCCCATCCCGAACTGGTTGTTGGTGACCATGAAGACGACCGGCAGCCGCCAGAGCGCGGCGAGGTTCATCGTCTCGCCGAACGTGCCCTGGTTGGAGGCGCCGTCGCCGAACTGGCAGAGCGTCACCTCGTCGAGGCCGCGGTAGTCCGAGGCCAGCGCGAAGCCGGCGGCCAGCGGCAGGTTGCCGCCGACGATGCCGTAGCCGCCCATGAAGCGGTTGGAGAGGTCGAACATGTGCATCGAGCCGCCGTGCCCCCGGCAGAGGCCGTCGACGCGCCCGAAGAGCTCGGCCATCACGCGGTCGGGATCGCTGCCGCGCGCGAGCGCGTGCCCGTGCGAGCGGTACGTCGAGATGAGGTAGTCCTGGTCGCGCAGCGCGCGTGTCGCGCCGACGATCGTCGCCTCCTCGCCGATCGCGAGGTGCAGGAAGCCGCCGATCTTCGCCTTGGCGTACATCTCGCCGGCGCGCTCCTCGAAGCGGCGGATGAGCATCATCGCCGCCAGCCACTCGCGAGCGACGCCGGGCTCGGGGAGCCCCAGATGCTCGGCGGGTGCGGCGACGCGTTCGGCCATCTCGTGAGCCTCAGGGTACCGAGCGGTTCGAGTCCGGCGGCGCGGCGCAGGGGCCGCGTGGGTACGCTCGCGCGCCCGTCGTGCCGACCGAGCATCTCCTCGCCTTCGTCCTCCTCGCGTTCGTTCTGATCGTCGTGCCGGGCCCGAGCGTGCTGTTCGCCGTGGCGCGCTCGCTGACGCTCGGCCGCGGCGCCGGCTTCGCGACGGTCGTCGGCAACACGGCGGGCGTCTACATGCAGGTGATCGCGGTCGCGTTCGAAGCCCTAGAGCGGCGGGCGCGCTCCGCGAGGCGCGCGCGAGCGGGAGGATCATGGTCGCGATGCGGGTAGCCGGTTCGCGTGCCCACGGCCACCGATCTGTCGCTCGAGGCGCTCGCCGGGGCGCTGCCGGGACGTCCGCTGCGCAGCTATCCGGCGCTTCTTTCGACCGAGGCCGATGCGCTGGCCTGGGCGCGCGCCGGCGCGCCCGCCGGGGCCGTCGTGGTCTCCGACTACCAGGCGTCGCCGCGCGGCCGCGCCGGATGGCCGTGGGAGGTGCGCCCCGGCGCGGGGCTCGGCTTCTCGGTCGTGCTGCGGCCGAACCTCGCCGCTCGGCGCGAGGGCTGGCTGTACACGATCGCGACGTCGGGCCTCGCGGACGCGCTCGGCGACGACGCGACGATCGAGTGGCCCGACGAGGTCACGATCGCCGGGCGCCGCGCCGGCGCCGTCGGCGTCCAGGTCGAGCAGCGCGAGCACGGGCTCGCCTGGGCCGTCGTCAGCGTCCTCGTCGTCGAGGCCACGCCGCCGCGCGGCGAGCTGCTCGCGCGCGTGGTCGAGGCGATCGAGCTGCGGGCAGGTGCGGCGACGGCCTCGGTGCTCGCCGACTACGGCCGGCGCTGCGCGACGATCGGCCGGCGCGTGCGCGCGCGGCTGGTGCCGCTGCGCCCGGGCGGTCCGCATGTGACCGGCACCGCGCTGCGGGCGCTCGCCGACGGCGCCCTGCTGATCGAGCCGGACGACGGGCGCCGCGTGGCCGTGCCGCCGCCGAGCCTCGGCGTGCTGGAGAGACCCTAGGATGGGGCGCGTGGGCGACTTCGACGAACTGCTCCAGCGCCTCGGGCTCCTGCTCGACGGTCTCGAGCAGCTCGACGAGGCGGCTCGAGAGCCGGTGTTCGAGTTCCTCGACGCGCTCGAGCAGCTGCATCGCGGCGCTCTGCAGCGCCTCGGGGAGCTGATCGGCGAGCACGACATGGAGCGCGCCCGCGACGCCGACCCGGCGGTCGCGTGGCTGCTCGAGGCCTACGGCGTCGGCGTCGACGAGCGAGCCGAGGTCGAGCTGGCGCTCGAGACCGTGCGCCCGTACATCGCCTCGCACGGCGGGCGCCTGGACGTGCTCGACGTCGCCGACGGCGTCGTCAGCGTGCGCCTTGCCGGCTCGTGCTCGGGCTGCACCGCGTCGGCCGTCACGCTGCGCGAGGGTGTCGAGAAGGCGCTGCGCGAGGGCTTTCCCGGCTTCGCGGCGCTCGACGTCGAGGAGGACAAGGCCGAGCCGCATCCCCCGCCGGCGCCGACGCTCCTGCAGATCGAGGACTGGAGCGGCTAGCCGCGGACGGCGCCGCGCTCGACGGCGTCGTGCAGCAGGTTGGCGGCGCGGTCGAGGTTGCGGTTGATGTCGTCGATCTGGTCGTCCAACGGCTCGGCCTGCTTCTCGATCGCCCGCACGCCGACGTTCACGAGCCGCAGCGTCCGGCTGATCTGCCGCAGCGCATTGGCGATCGCGAAGAGCTCGACGACGAGCACGCCGACGAAGAGACCGGCCTCGCCGGCGGCGGCGACCTTCAGACGCTTGCTCATGCTGTCCTCCCTCCGGCGGGTTGCTGTTGGCGCTCGAGCTCCTCGACGAGCTCGGCCGAGCGCCGCTGCGTGGCGTTCAAGGTGTGCAGCGCCTGCGTGTTCTGGACGAGCTGGCGCCCGGCGATCCACACATTCGTGACGCGCGGGTAGAGGCGCTTGCCGACCAGGCGGCGGATGACCTCCAGAAGGACCCAGACGGCGAGCTCGACGACGAGCGCGGCGCCGAGCAGACGCGGGCTGAGCACGGGTTCGCGGCGCGCGCGCCTCATGGCGTCGCACCCGTCGACTCCAGCGCCCGCGCCAGCTTGGCGGAGGCGTCGCGCGCCTCGCCGAGCCGCGCGAGCGCGCGCAGGTTGCGCACGGCGCCGTCGGTCGCCTCGCCGATGTCGCGGACGTAGTCGCGCGCCTCGAGCGTCGGTCGCAGCGTGCGCGAGAAGACCCACCGCCTGCGCGACATCCCCAAGGCCAACGCGGCGCTCGACCGGATGCTCGGCGACCTGCGCCGGCTGCGCAGCGAGGAGGAGCAGACATGACGTGCGCTCGCCAGACGGCCGGGTGGGCGGGCATCGGCGCCGGTGCCGCCTTCGTCGCGACCGCCGCCTCGCTGCTGACGCGCACGCTGCGACCGACGCTCGAGGCGCGCGACTACGTCCGCGACATCGGCGAGGCGACCGACGGCGCCGTGGACAACCTGCGCGCGCTCGCGCGGCTCGGCGCGGCGCGCGATGCCTCCGCCAAGCTGGCGCGGGCGGTGGAGTCGACGGGAGCGACGCCATGAGGC
>DASZOA010000410.1:0-2614 GCA_035551055.1 Solirubrobacteraceae bacterium | reverse complement strand
GCCGACCAGGCGCTCGTCGGCGACAACGACCCCGCGCTGGACCGGGCTCTGCGCGTGTGCGGATACCTCGCGCGCCTCGTCGAGGTCGAGCTCTTCGAACCGGCCAGGCATACGGCCGATTGGGTACCCGACAGGATCAGGGATCATTACGCGCGCGCGCGAGACCTGCAGGAAGCGCTCGCGGCCCTTTGCGGCGAGCTCGCGATCGCGGAGCCGATCGACAGGCCGAGCCCCGAGGATCCGGCGGCGATGACCTGGCAGGTCCCGGGACCCGGCGGCCACGTTCGCCATTACGTGGCGCGGCGCGCGATCGAGGAGGTCCTGCGCGGCCGGGAGGAGCCGATCGAGGGCGACCCGGCCGACTTGAAGCGGCCGTGGATCTACGGCTTCCTCGTCCGCACGTGCGAGGAGGCGCTGCCGGACGAGAGCAGCCTCGAGCCGGCCGACGCCTGATCGACGGCGGACCTCGGCGGCCGGCCGTAGCCATCGCGTCACTGCGTCGCGCAGAACATGCACAGGTCGAAGCTGCGGATCGTCCGCAGCACGTCGATGCCGTGCTGCGACTGGTCCGAGGTCACGAGCGGAGTCGCCATCACCGCCGCCTCGCACGGCCCCGGGTTGCCCGCCGCGTCGCGCGGCGACCCCGCGAACGTCGACGGCCCCACGATCTGGTAGTTCTCGATCACGCGGCCGTCGATCTGCATGTGGTGGCTGACGTAGCCGCGGGCGCCGCCCCAGTACCCGCTCGCGAGCACGGCGTCCTTGGGGATCTTGTAGGGCGTGAAGATCCTCGCGTTGGCGCCGCCCTTGCGGGCGAGGTCGAGGCCGACCACCACGTTCTCGTAGGCGGCGAGCGTCGCCTGCGCGAGCGCGTAGGCGCGGGCGCGGTTGCGCTCGAAGGCATTCCAGCGCTCCGGGACCTGCCACTCGAGCACGCTGGCCGGCATCTGCGCCGGCGGGACGTTCAGCCTCACGCTGCGGCCCGTCGACTCGACGAACCCGCCATGCGGCTGGTCGGGGGCCAGCGCCGTGGCCCACATCCGCGCCTGGGCGCCGGTCTCCATCGGGTGGCCCCGCCAGCGCGCCGCCGTCGACCAGGAGTAGCTGCCGTCGAAGTTCGTATCGCCGGGGCGCGGAAGGGTCTGCTTGTTCGCCGGATGGTGCTGGGAGAGTGGATTGCCGTCGACGTCGTGCGAGTGCGCGGCCCCGCTCCAGCCCTCGTAGAACGAGTGGTCGACGAACTCCTCGACGCCGGCGTCGATCTGCCGCAGATCCGTGGTCTGCAGCACGCCGTCGACGATCGCACCCGGCGTCGACCAGCGCTCCTTGCCCCACGACGACACGTTCCCGAAGCTCGCGTCGTACGTGCGCGGATTGTCCCACAGGCCCAGGTCGATGAAGTTCCGCGGCCCGGCGCCGAGCTCGGCGTACCGCGCGTCCGCCTGATGGAAGAAGTCGGTGATGTCGTCCCAGACCGCGACGACCCGCCGGCTGTAGTCGAGGAAGCTCACGGCGCGCAGCAGCGCCAGGTTGAAGTCCATCGTGTCGACCGTCGAGCTCACGCCGCCCGGCGTGATCGTCTGCGGATGCGGATACTTGCCGCCGATCAGCACGTATGCCTCGCGCGCCACGCGCGAGAGGTGCAGCGCCTCGCGGTAGAGCGCGCCGCTGTTTCGCGTCAGCTCGGTCATGATGTCCGACACCCGCGCCAGCCCGTGCACGGCGGCCCCGGCGGCGGGCGTCGCCTCCGCGCGCGTCCACAGCTCGGGGCTCGTCGCGCGCACGACCGGCTCCGAGTAGTCCGGGCCGGCGCGCAGGAACAGGTGGCTCGGGTGGTCGATCAGGCACTCGGCGGCGGCAAGCAGGTTGCGCGCGGCGATCGCCATCGGCGGCGGCTCCACGCCGCAGGCCATCTCGACGGCGAGCGCCGCGCACGTCGCGTGCGCGTTGCCGCACACGCCGCAGGCGCGACTGGAGACGAAGACCGCGTCGCGCGCGTCGCGCCCGCTGAGGATGACCTCGTAGCCGCGGAACGTCGTCGCCACCACCGCCGCATCGCGTACGGTGCGGCTGTCGGTGAAGTCGGCCGACGCATGCAGGGCGAGCCCGCCCGACACGCGCGTCACCGGCTCGAAGCGAAGGTTCCGGCCACCGCTGCCGGCCGTGGAGTCGGCGACGCCGGTCGCGGGCGCCGGAAACGTCTGGACGCTCATCTACAGCTCCTCCCGGGTGACCAGGTGCTCTTGCAGGACAGGGATGCTCGCCTCGAGATCGATGCCCTTCTGGCGCAGGACGTCGCGGCTGCGCGGCAGCGGCTGCTTCTTGTTGCGCTTGGCGTGATTGACCGAGCCGCTGTACTGCAGCTTCTTGTAGAAGAACAAGTTGACCTTGGCGACGGGGTGCTGCACTCCCGACGCCCGGCCCCATCCGGACGCCACCTCGCCCGCGTTGTCCCACAGCGGCTCGCGGTTGCCGGTGGCCATCGACATCCGCCGCAGACGGCGGATCGCGCCGCCGGTGATCTTCGAGGTCGTGCCCGAGATCGTGGATCCCGGCGGCGGCTTGTAGAACGGGCTGTACTTGTCCGGGAAGCCCGGCATCGTGCAGCCGATGC
>DASZOA010000409.1:0-3778 GCA_035551055.1 Solirubrobacteraceae bacterium | reverse complement strand
GCCGGCGCGCGAGCGCGTGCCCGCCGTGCCGCAGACCGGCGAGGACCGCATCGCGGCGGCGTTCGCGCTGCGCAGCGGCCGCGCCGCGCTCATGCCCTACGTCATGGGCGGCTTCCCCGACATGCAGACCTCGCTGCGGATTGGCGAGGCCTACGCCGCCAACGGAGCCGACCTCGTCGAGCTCGGCGTGCCGTACTCCGACCCGCTCGCCGACGGCCCGGCGATCCACGCCGCCGCGACCGCCGCCCTGCGCGCCGGCGCGACGCTCGACGGCGTGCTCGGTGTCGGCGCGACGCTCGCGCGGCGCGTCCCGGTCATCCTGATGTGCTACGTCAACCTCGTGCTCGCGCGCGGTTCCGAGGCGTTCGCCGCGCGCCTGCGCGCCATGCAGATCAGCGGCCTGATCGTGCCCGACCTGCCGTTCCACGAGGCCGGGGTGGTGCGTGCCGCCTGCGAGGCCGCGGGGATCGCGCTCGTGCCGCTCGTCGCGCCGACGACGAGCGACGAGCGCCTGGCGGCGATCGCCGCGCAAGCGCGCGGCTTCGTCTACGTCGTGTCGGTCGTCGGCACGACCGGCGAGCGCGCCGCGCTCGCCGACCACGTCGCGAGCCTGCTTGCGCGCGTCAAGGAGCACGCCACGGTGCCGGTCGCGATCGGCTTCGGGATCTCGACGCGCGAGCAGGCCGCGCAGGCCGCCGCGGCCGGCGCCGACGGCGTGATCGTCGCCAGCCGGCTGATCCGCGCCGTCGACGACTCCGACGATCCGGTCGCGGCGGCGGGGGCGGTCGTAGCGGACCTCGCCGCCGGGCTCATCCGTTAGGCTGGCCCGCATGGGTCTCGTCCTCGTCGCCACGATCGGCCTCGCCGCGTGGATCGTCCTGTGGGCGATCGGCTGGAAGGCGATCGACGCGTTCATGATCACGACGGTGATCCTGACGCTCGGCGCCACCGCGAAGATCCTCGCTGCGTACCTGCCCGGCCGGGAGTAACCGCGCCGATGTCCGGCGCGCTCCGCGCGGTCGTCGCCTGCGTCCTCGCATCCGTGCTCGCCGTCGGCGCGGGCGGCTGCGGGGGCGACGACGACGCGCGCGCGGTCGAGCAGGGCAGCGACACGCTGACGATCTACTCGAGCCTGCCGCTGCAGGGGCCCGACCGCGACCGGGCCCGCGACATGGTCAACGCGATCAAGCTCGCGCTGCAGGAGGCGGGCGGAAAGATCGGGCCGTTCACCATCACCTACGTGCCGCTGGACTCGGCGACGCGGAAGGCCAGAACGTGGACGGCGGAGAAGGTGCTCGACAACGCCCGCAAGGCCGTGCGCGACCTCAACGCGATCGCGTACATCGGCGAGCGCGACTCGGCGGCGACGGCGCTCTCGCTGCCGCTGACCAACGAGGGCCACATCCTGCAGGTCAGCCCGTCGAGCACATACGACGGGCTGACGCGCTCGAGCCGGCGCCAGGGCGAGCCCGAGCGCTTCTACCCCTCGGGCGAGCGGACGTTCGCGCGCGTCGTCCCCGCCGACCACGTCCAGGCGTCCGCGCTCGTCGGCTACATGAAGGCCACGGGCGTGCGCAGCCTGGCGCTGCTCGCCGACCGCCAGATCTACGGTGGCGGCCTCGCCGACCAGGTCGAGCGGGCCGCCGAGCGCCAGGGGATCGAGGTCTTCGACCGCGGCCGGATCGCGCCGAGCGCGCGCGGCGTCTCGGGCCCCGCGAGGAGCATCGCCGAGACCGGCGCCGACGCCTTCCTGTTCGCGGGCACGACCGACACCGGCGCGGCGCGACTGTTCGAGGCGGTCGCCGCCGCCGCGCCGCGGATGCTCCTGTTCGGGCCCGCGGCGATCGCTGACCAGGCGTTCCTCGACGAGCTGCCGGCCGCCGTCGAGCGCCGCATGCGCGTCACGACGCCGGCACTGCCGCCGCGGCTGCTGCCGACCAGCGCGCGCGCGTTCCGCGACCGCTTCCGGACGACGTTCGGCCGCCGGCCGGCGCCGGAGGCGCTGCAGGCCTACGAGGCGGCGAGCGCCGTTCTGCACTCGATCCGCGCCGCCGGCGAGAAGGGCAACAGCCGCAGCGCCGTCACCGACCGGTTCTTCGCGATCCGCGATCGCGAATCGGTGCTCGGCACCTACTCGATCGACCGCTTCGGGGACACGACGCTGTCGACCTATGCCGGCAATCGCGTCAGGAGCGGACGCTTCGTGCTCGACAAGGTGCTCGAGGTCCGCGGGTGAACGCGGCACGTGTAGGAACGTGCCCATCGGGATAGTGAGAGATCGCACAGCCTGACGGCGATTCTCTGCCGGCGAACGTTCGCAGCAGAGCCGGCACGGGCTGCGCGACAAGCATCGGTAGGAAGGAAGGGAACGTGTCAGGATCAAAGATGCTGCGGCCGTTGGCCGCGACGGCCGCTCTGCTGCTGGCCCTCGTCGGCGCCGGGTGCGGGGACGACGACGGCGACGATGGCGGGGGCGGAGGCGCGGGCGCCGCGTCGTTCAACCTGACCGTCGGCGACCTCGTGCCGCTGACCGGCGACCTGTCCACGTTCGGCCCGCCCGGACGCAAGGCCGCGGAGCTCGCCATCCAGCAGGCCGAGCAGGCCCTCCAGGGTACCGGGGTCAACGTCGCCGTCAGGCACGCCGACACCGAGACCAATCCGCAGGCCGGCCAGCAGGCGGCGCGCCAGCTCATCGACCGGCGGGCGAGCTGCCTGATGGGCGCGTGGGCCTCGGGCGTCACCGTTCCGGTCGCCACCGGCGTGACGATCAGGCAGTCGGTCCCGCTGATCTCGCCCGCCTCCACGCGCGCGGACATCACGGAGCTCGACGACAACGGCTTCGTCTTCCGGACGGCGCCGCCCGACAAGGTGCAGGCCGAGCTGAGCGCCGCCCTCATCGAGAACGACCTCGACGGCGCCGAAGGCAAGACCGTCTCGGTCGCCGCGCGCAACGACGCCTACGGCGAGGGCTACGCCAGACTGTTCGAGGAGGCCTGGGAGGGCAGGGGCGGCACCGTTACGGGGCCCGTGCTCTACAACCCCGAGCAGGCGCAGTTCAACTCCGAGGCGCGCAGGATCGTCAGCGGCAATCCGGACGCCTTCCTCATCATCGACTTCCCCGAGACCTACGCCAAGGTCGGTCCCGCGCTCTTGCGCACCGGCGACTTCGACACGAGCAAGCTGTATGTCACCGACGGGCTCGCCGTCGGCGACCTCGGCGCCACCGAGATCCCCCCGGAAGCGCTGAACGGCGCGCGCGGGACCGCTCCGACGACGCCCGAGACCGGCTCGGCGGACGCGTTCGACAGGCTCTGGGACCAGTCCAACCGGCAGCCCGATGAGCGCCAGACGTTCGACGCGCAGAACTTCGACGCGACGCTGCTGTGCATCCTGGCGGCCGTGGCGGCGGGTTCGAACGACGCCGGCCAGATCAAGGACCAGCTGCAGAACGTGAGCGGGCCGCCGGGCAACCGGTACACGTTCGAGCAGCTCGGCGATGCCGTCCGGGCGCTGCGCGACGGTCAGGACATCGACTACGAGGGCGTCTCGGGGCCGATCAACTTCGACGACCAGGGAGATCCGGCGTCGGGCGCCTACTCCGTCTTCGCCTACGAGGACGGCGAGCTCGAGGAGCAGCGCCAGGTCCGCTTCTCGGGCGGTGAGCTGCAGTTCGAGCAGGAAGGCGGCACCGCGACGACGCCGACCGCGACCACGACCACCGGGTAGCCGGCCGAGCGCCGGCGCGTCCTGTCGCGCGGGGCCCCGGGCGGCCGGGGCC
>DASZOA010000408.1:0-5611 GCA_035551055.1 Solirubrobacteraceae bacterium | reverse complement strand
CTACAAGCTGCACAACGCGGCCAACCTGCTTCACGTCGCCCGCCGCCTGCGGCTCCCGTCCGGCGCGCGGCTGCGCTACAAGCTCGCGTGGGCCGGGGGCTGCGTGCTCTACGACACCGAGGCGCTGCGCGAGGTCGGCGGATTCGAGTTCTGGGAGGAGCTGCCGGCGATGCACGCGGGCGAGGACGTGCTGGCGCAGTTGCGCGTGATGGCGCGCCGCGGCGGCTGCGGGATCCTCCCGTCGGGCGCCTATCACCAGGAGGTCGAGACGACCGTCGAAGATCGCGGCGTCGACGCGCCGTGGGTGCTGCCGGTCGTGCCGGAGGCGGCGCGTGCGATCTCCTGAGCGCGGCGTGCAGCGCATCGCCGTGCTGCGCGCCAACGCGCTCGGCGACTTCGTGTTCTGCGTGCCGGCGCTGGCGGCGCTGCGCGCGGCCTACCCGGCCGCCGAGATCGTGCTGCTCGGCAGGCCGTGGCACCGCGAGTTCCTGCAGGCGCGCCCCGGCCCCGTCGACCGCGTCGTCGTCGTTCCGCCCAGCCGCGGCGTGCGCGGCGACGAGCGGGCCGACGAGGACCCGCGCGAGCTCGAGCGGTTCTTCGAGCGGATGCGCGGCGAGTGCTTCGACGTCGCGCTGCAGCTGCACGGCGGCGGGCGCTTCTCCAACCCCTTCGTGACCCGGCTCGGCGCCCGCCTGACCGCGGGCTGCCGCGCCGAGGACGCGCCGCCGCTCGACCGCTGGATCCGCTACGTCTACCTGCAGCCCGAGATCGCGCGCTGGCTCGAGGTCGCCGCGCTCGTCGGCGCCCGCGCGGTCGGCATCGACCCGGCGATCGCCGTGACCGAGGACGACCGCGAGGCGGCGCGCGAGCTCGTCGACCCGGGGCCGTTCGCCGTCCTGCATCCCGGCGCGACCGACGAGCGCCGGCGCTGGCCCGCCTCCCGCTTCGCCGAGGTCGGCGACGCGCTCGCGGCCGAGGGCCTGCGCGTCGTCGTCACCGGAACCGAGCCCGAGCGCAAGGTCGTCGCCGCCGTCCGCGCGCAGATGCGCGCCGAGTCGACCGATGCCTGCGCGACGCTCTCGCTCGGCGGCCTCTGCGGGCTGCTCGGCGCGGCGTCGCTCGTCGTCTCCAACGACACCGGGCCGCTGCACCTGGCCAACGCGGGCGGCGCGCCGACGGTCGGCATCTTCTGGATCGGCAACCTCGTCAACGGGGCGCCGCTGTACCGCGACCGCCATCGCCCGCTGCCCGCGTTCCGCACGCAGTGCCCGGTCTGCGGCGCCGTGAACGTCACGAGCCGCTGCGAGCACGACGCCTGCTTCGTCGACGAGGTGAGCGCCGACGACGTCCTGCGGGCCGCGCTCGAGCTCGTCGCCCGCCGGCCGGCGGGGCGCGTGTGGGGCGCCGGCGAGCGGGTACGAGCAGCAGCGCCGCGGCGGCGGAAAGCGCCGCAAACGGCCCCAATCGAAGGAGGCACGACACGTGGATGACGCCCCGACGGTCGTCGGCATCAACCGCACCCAGGACGCTTCGATCGCGGTCGCCCGCGGCCGCTCGCACGTGGCGAGCCTGCAGAAGGAGCGCCTGACGCGGCGCAAGCACCACTGGGGGCGGCTCGGCGACGTGCGCGACCGCTACGTGCCGAGCCTGCCCGAGCTGCGCGAGCCGGTCGACCTCGTCGTCGAGTGCTACTCCTCGGACACCGAGGTCGCCAACCGCGACGCCTATCACCAGGAGCTCGCCGAGAGCCTGCGCTTCCGCGGCGAGATGCGCGTCGAGCAGGTCTCACACCACCTCGCCCACCTGTACAGCGCGTTTCACCCCTCCCCCTTCGACGCCGCCGCGGTGATGGTGATCGACGCGCAGGGAAGCCGCGTGCGCGACATCAGCGAGCCGTTCCCCGACGCCGCGGCCGCCGCCCCCGACCTGCTCGAGATCGCGTCGTTCTACGACTGCGACCGCGGCGGGCGGGCCGACTGCATCGGCAAGCAGCTGTGGGACGGAGACTGGAACCGCCCCGCCGGCCTGGGCTGCTTCTACTACCTGCTCACGCGGATGATCTTCCCGACCGGCGAGGGAAACGAGGGCAAGGTCATGGGCCTTGCGCCGTTCGGCCGGCGCGGAGCGCTCGGGCTGCCCGAGCTCGTCGTCGACGAGTACCGCGTCCTGATCCCCGACGAGTGGCGCGAGCTGTTCGCCGAGCGCGACGAGCGCTTCCTGGTTCCGACCGGCAACGGCGCCTCGATCGACGACAGCGCGAACCTCGCCGCCGCGGGCCAGCACGCGTTCGAGTCGGCGCTGCTGCGGGTGGCGCGCTGGCTGGCCGAGGAGACCGGCCGCACGGACCTCTGCTACGCGGGCGGCGCGGCGCTGAACTGCTCGGCCAACGGGCGACTCGTGCGCGAATCCGCGTTCCGCGGCGTCTTCATCCCGCCGAGCCCGCACGACGGCGGGACCGCGGTCGGCTGCGCGCTGTACGGCATGATCGGCGTGCTCGGGCAGCCCAGCGACTTTCGCTGGTCGCACGACTTCCTCGGCCCCGAGCTCGACGAGGCCGCGCTCGAGGCGACGCTCGGCGAGGCGGGCGACGACCTCGTCGTCGAGCGTCCCGACGACCTGCTGGAGCGCGTCGTGGAGATCCTCGACGGCGGCGGCGTCGTCGCCGTCCACACCGGGCGCAGCGAGTCCGGGCCGCGCGCGCTCGGCAACCGCAGCATCCTCGCCGACGCGCGCCACCCCGCGATGCAGGACCACATCAACTTCCACGTCAAGGGCCGCGAGTGGTTCCGGCCGCTCGCGCCGATCGTCCTGCTCGGCGCGGCGCCGGCGATCTTCGACATCGACCGGCCCTCGCCGTTCATGCAGATCGCGGCCGACGTGCGCCCGGAGTACCGCGAGCAGCTGCCGGCGATCACGCACGTCGACGGGACCGCGCGGCTGCAGTCCGTCGAGGCCGAGAGCACGCCGTTCCTGCACGCGCTGCTCGAGCGCTTCGAGGAGCGCACGGGCTGCCCCGTGCTCTTGAACACGTCGCTGAACGGCAAGGGCGACCCGCTGACCGAGACCCCGGCCGACTCGCTGGAGTGCTTCCGGACGACCGCGATGCACGCGCTCGTGCTGCCGCCGTTTCTCGTGCGCAAGCGCGACGAGCCGCCGCGCGTGGCCAGGAGCGAAGCGTGAGGTGACCGGGCAGGCGCGACGGCGCGGCGGCGGCGAGCGAGCGCTGCGGTGATCGAGGGCTTCGCGCGCGAGGCGAGCGTCGAGCCCGGCGGGCGGCTCGAGCTGCACGTCTCGACCGACGCCCCGGCGTTCCGCGTCGAGTTCTATCGCTGGGGGCTCGAGCTGACGCGGGTCGGCGGCTCGGGCTGGCTGGACGGCGTCGACGTGCCGCAGCATCTGCCCTTCCACGACTGGACGCGCGACAACGTCGGGCTCGACGGGTCCGAGCTCGCGGGCTGGCCGGCGTACCGCTTCGACGTCCCCGCCGACTGGCCGTCCGGCGTCTACGTCGCGGTGCTCGCCGAGGGGGACGGCGTCGAGCGCCGCGTCGACGGCGACGCGCGCCACGCGCGCGCGCTGTTCGTCGTGCGCAGCGCCGACCCGGGCGCCGACGCCGAGATCCTCTACAAGGTCCCGCTGCTGACCTACCCCGCCTACAACCAGGTCTGCGAGCGGCGCTATGACGCCGCCGTCCAGGCGGGCGGCTGGTGCCTGTACTGCGTGCCCGAGCCCGCCGAGCTGCCCGTCGCGGTGCCGCCCGCGGTGTCCGTGCGCCGTCCGGGCGGCGGCACCGGCGGAACGCCGTTCGACACCTTCAACCCCGACCCGTTCGACCCCACGCCGCGCCAGACGTTCGTGCACTGGGACGCGCTCGCCGTCGCGTGGCTGGAGCGCAGCGGCTACCGCGTCGACTTCTGCACCGACCTCGACCTGCACGCCGACGGCGGAAGCGCAGCGCTGCTCGCGCCGTACCGGCTGCTGCTGAGCTTCGGCCACGACGAGTACTGGAGCGACGCGATGCGGACGGGCGTCGAGCGGTACGCCGCCGACGGCGGGAACGTCGCGTTCTTCAGCGGCAACACGGCGTGGTGGCAGGTCACGTTCGACGACGAGAGCTCGTTTCGGCGGGTGCACCAGTGGTCCGACGTGCCGGTCCCCGGCCGGCCCGAGAACGCGATGACCGGCGTCAGCTTCCGCAACGGCGGCGAGCGGCCGCGCGGCGCGGGCGCGCAGCCCGTCGGCTTCGCCGTCCAGCACGCCGACCACTGGGTGTACGCGGGCACCGGGCTGCGCGACGGCGACGTCTTCGGGCAGGGTCCGGACGAGTACCTCGTCGGCTACGAGTGCGACGGCGCGCAATTCGATCGCGCCGATCTGCGCCTCGGCCAGCCGGTGCGCCCCTCCTGCCAGGACGGGACGCCGCGCGACTTCGTGATCCTCGGGGTGGGCGACGTCGGCGCCAGCGGCTGGGGGATGGGCAACCGCGCGGCCACGCTCGGGGTGCACGCGCCGGGCGGAACCGTCTTCACCGCCGCCACGACCGACTGGGCGCGCGTCCTCGCCCGGGGCTGCCCCGCGGTCGAGCAGATCACGCGCAACGTCATCGAGCGCGCGCTGTGACGCGGCGAGCGGACGCGCGCCGGCGGACGCCGGCGAGGCCATCGGACGTGTTGCGCCGCTCGCCGGGCGAGCGCCCGGCGCACTCGGTTTCGCAGCGGCACCTCCTGACGTGAGGTGCTAGCAGGGGCTAGCGCCGACGCTAGCGTCCGCTAGCACCTCGCACAAGAGGTTCCGCGCTGCAGCTCCTGGCTGCGACCGCTCCGCGCGCGCCGCGCCTGCCCAGCCCGCGTGGCATGGGCGCGTCTCTGCGGGTTGTCAGCGCCGAGACGCAGCCCGCGTGAGCCAGGACGCTGCGGGTAGCCGCGGCGCGTCACCGCAACGAGAGATCGAAGGAGGCCGACGTGTCGTACGCCAATCAGATGCTCGCCACCTACCCGCGCGACTTCAACGTCGACCAGGACGTGCTGGCTCGCTGCATCGAGGCGTGCTACGACTGCGCGCAGGCCTGCACCGCCTGCGCGGACGACTGCCTGAGCGAGCAGAACGCAGGGCAGCTGGTCAAGTGCATTCGCCACAACCTCGACTGCGCCGACATCTGCGTCGCGACGGGGCGCGTCGCCAACCGTCAGACCGAGTACGACGCGAACGTCACGCGCGCGACCCTGCAGGCGTGCGTGCAGGCCTGCAGGACGTGCGCCGACGAGTGCGAGCGGCACGCCGAGCACGGCATGGAGCACTGCCGCATCTGCGCCGAGGCGTGCCGGCGCTGCGACCAGGCCTGCGAGGACCTGCTCGCCGCGATGAAGTGACCGTCGGCCGTCGCGGCGACGGCGGTCACGCGCCGGTCGACGCCCGCCCGGCCTTGAGCAGCCACGTGCCGTCGCGCCTGCGCTCGAGCTCTCCGGTGCGGGTCAGGACCTGCAGCGCCGTCGACGCCGTCGGACGGCGCATGCACGAGAGGTGCGCCAGCGTCTCGTGCGTGAGCGCGAGCGGCAGGTGGACGCCGTGCGGGGTCACCCGGCCCCAGCGGTCGGCGAGATGCCACAGCAGC
>DASZOA010000407.1:0-1814 GCA_035551055.1 Solirubrobacteraceae bacterium | reverse complement strand
GATCGCCCCCCACGAGGCCGGCCACGCGATCGTGTCGGCCGCCGCTCCCGGCGCCGACGCAGTGCACAAGGTGTCGATCGTCAGCCGCGGCCAGGCCGGTGGGCTGACGTGGTTCACGCCGCAGGAGGAGTTGCACTTCGCGAGCCGCTCGCAGCTGATGGACCGGCTCGCGGTGCTGCTCGCCGGGCGCGCCGCCGATGAGCTGTTCTCGGGCGAGCCCAGCAGCGGTGCGCGCGACGATCTCAAGCGTGCGACGAGGCTGGCGCGCGCGATGGTGTCCGAGCTCGGCATGGCCGAGGCGTTCGGCCCCGTCTCGCTCGACGGCGACGGCGCAGACCCGTTCGACGCGGTGATCTCGCAGGCGCTCGCCTCCGAGGCGCACGGCGAGGTCAAGCGCATCATGGCCGACGCGCTCGAGCGCGCCCGCGGCCTGCTCCGCGAGCATCGCGAGCCCTGGGAGGCGCTCGCCCAGAAGCTGCTCGAGCAGGAGAGCCTCGAGGATCCCGAGCTGAGCCTGATGCTCGAAGACGTGCGCTCTCGGGCCGCGTCACCGACGCCGGGCTCGGTCTCCTCCTCGCGTGATTGAGCGCCGCGCGGTCGGGCGCGGATGCGCGTTTCATCCGCGCCGAGCCGCGGCGACGGGCTGCGTGGCCTGCGGTCGCCGGCTGTGCCGGTCCTGCATCGTGGCCACGAGCGTCGGCTTCAAGTGCCGCGTCTGCACCGGCGCGGACAGCGCCCGGTCGCGCCGGTGGCGGTCGGCCCTGCTCGTCATGGGCCTGGTCGCGATCGGCGCGGCGGGACTGCTCGCGCTGGTGGGCAGCCTGGCCGCTGGAGGCGACGGCGAGCTCGGCGACGAGCCGCGGGCGACCGCCGCCGACGCCGCCATCCGCGAGCAGGAGCTGAGCTTCGCGGGCCCCGGCGGCGGGCGCCTGCAGGGAGGCCTCCTCATCCCCTACGCGTCCGACGGCGCCCCGGCCGCGCTGCTGCTGACCGATCGGCCCACCGGCCGCCGGACGTTCCATCGCGCCGTGGCTGAAGCGCTCGCGCGGCAGGGCTTCGTGGTGCTGACATACCGGCCTGGTGCCGAGCACGGGCCGATGCGCCTGCGCCAGGCGACAGCCGCCCTGCGCGCGCTGACGCGGCGCGCGGAGGTCGCCGGCGCCGTCGTGGCGGTCGGCCACGAGGCCGGCGGGCTCGACGCGCTGCGCCTGGCCGCCGACGAGCGGGAGGTCGTGGCGCTCGCGCTCGTCTCGACCGGCGGGGAGGAGCTCGACGAGGCGCTGCCGCAGATCGAGCCTGCCGCCGGCGAGGTCGACGTGCCCGTGCTGATCGTGCGCGGCGCCGCCGACCGGGGCTCCACCGCGGCGGACGCCCGACGTCTGCACGACCTGCTCCACGCCTCGCCGCAGGTCGACCGCGCCACCGTCCCCGGCGCCGGCAGCACACTGCGCGGCGACCGCCTGGCGCTGCACCGTCTCGCGCTCTGGCTGCGCCGCGTCGCGGCGGCCGCGCCGATGCGGCGGTCAGGCGACTCGCAGGCCGACGCGATGGCCGGCGACGCCGGCCGGCATCATCGCTGAGCGCCCTCGTCCAGCCAGGCCAGCACCGCGGCCGCCGACGTCAGGACGACCAGCGCGAACCCGGGCGCCGAGTGCCAGGCGGCGGCGTCCGCCGCGACCTGCCCGTCGAGCGCCTGAGCGACGAGCGGCGCGTGCGTGGCCGCCATCCAGAGCGCGGCCAGGACGCCGGCCAGCGCGGCGAGCAGCGGCAGGCGGCCCGCCAGCGCGGCGAAGCCGGCGACCGGCAGGAGCACG
>DASZOA010000406.1:0-5901 GCA_035551055.1 Solirubrobacteraceae bacterium | reverse complement strand
GTGATCGGCATACTGCGCCCGGTGTCCCGTGGTCGTTCGCGGATTCTCGGAGTGCTGGCCGTCGCCGCGGCCGCCGCCGCCATGACCGCCTGCGGCGAGACGCAGCGCGCGGCGAGCGCGCCGAGCGCGGGCGCGAACGCCGCCGTCGAGCCGCTGCCCACGCGCAACCCGCGCGCCAAGGCGGTCGAGCCGGTCGCCGGCGAGAGCGCGGAGTACGCGGGGCTGCCGACCGAGACGCCCGCCGACCAGCCGACGCCGGCCGGCGCCTCCGCTCCGCTGGCGAAGGGCAAGAAGCGAAGCGGCCCGACCAGCGACGCCGCGATCTCCGGCGCCGAGGTCCTCGACAACGGCATCGCGCTGCCGCCGATCGAGGCGCCGGAGGAGGTGCGGCGCATCATCGAGGCCGGCAACCAGATCGCGCGCTCGCCGTACCTGTGGGGCGGCGGCCACGGCAAGTGGCTCGACAAGGGCTATGACTGCTCGGGGTCGGTCTCGTTCGCGCTGGCCGCCGCCGGGCTGCTGGGCGGGCCGCTGGACTCGGGGCGCCTGATGCGCTGGGGGGCGCCCGGCAAGGGCAAGTGGGTGACGATCTACACGAACCCCGGCCACGTCTTCCTCGTGGTCGCGGGCGTGCGCTTCGACACGACCGGGCGGCGCTCGACCGGCTCGCGGTGGCAGGCGGGGATGCGCGGGACCGGCGGCTACGTCGCCCGCCACCCCCCAAGGCTGTAGCTATAGTCCAGCGCTCGGCGATGGCCATCCCGTCCTTCGATCTGCGGGTCGCCGGCGACGGTCGCCGCACCCACATCACGCCGTGCGGCGAGCTCGACCTCGCGACGACGCCCGAGGTCGAGCAGGCGTTCGCCGCCGCCGTCGCCGACGGCATGCGCGAGATCGTGCTCGACCTGCGCGAGCTGACGTTCATGGATTCGACCGGGTTGCGCGCGCTCGCGCAGGCCAGCGCGCGCGCCGAGGAGTGCGACGTCGAGCTGTCGATCGTGCGCGGGCCGCCCCAGATCCGGCGCGTGCTCGAGATCTCCGGCCTCGGCTCGCTGCTGCCGCTCGTCGACGCGCCGCCCGCCTGACGGCGTGCGCGGCTAGCGCGAGTAGCTCGCGAGCTTGCGCTTGAAGACCTCGAACACCGGCCGCGGGGTGCCGTCGGGGTCGACGAGTCCCGCGTCGAAGCGGCAGCTCGAGCCGCAGCTCGAGTCCTCGATCCCGAAGAAGTTGTAGGAGTACACGCGCCGGACGCCGCGCGAGCGATAGCGGCTGGCGTACCTGAACATGTTCTTCATCCGCGACGCCTGGCGCGACTCGGAGTACGGGAACGAGCGGCTGAAGCTCGCCAGCGCGCCGGTCTCGGTGAACCAGAACTTCGTTCGGCGGTTGTAGCGCCGCACCGCGTTGATGATCTTCGCGGTCCCGCGCGAGCGGTTGCGGTTGACGTCGGAGTAGTTGTGGATCCCGACGACCTTCAGGCGCGCGCGCCAGGTGCGGCTCAGGCGCGCGTAGAAGCTGCGGATGTAGCGGTCCACGCCGGCCTGGTCGAGCAGGTCGAGCCCGACGACCGCGCAGCTGCGGCAGCGCCGCCGGACGGCGGAGTACATGCTCTTGTAGTACGACACCGCGTGGCCGACGCGGTTCCAGGTCTCCTGCGTCTTGTGGTTGACCTCGTTCCAGGCGCCGAAGTCGCGCACGCCGAGCTTGCGGAAGTAGGCGACGATCCGGCCGACGTCGCGGCGGTAGCGCTTCGTCGAGACGACGCGGCCGCGCTTGCTGCGCAGGTCGGTCGTGGAGATGTGCAGCAGCGTCGAGACGCGCGCCTGGCGCGCAGCCTTCACGAACGCGCGCGCCTTCGCGCGCTCGGCGCGGTCGCGCATGACATCGGAGGGCACGAAGTAGCGCGTCCGCTTGATCTTGAGCTCGTTGAAGTACGGCGAGTCGAACATCGCCGGGCTCTGGTCGGCGACGCCCACCCGGATCGAGCTGCGCGCGGCGGCCGAGGAGGCCGGCACGAGGACGAGCAGGGCGAGAAGCGCGATGCGGATCGTTCGGCTCATATGCCCCCCAACCGCCGACCGCGGCCAAGGTTGCGGGTCAGCGGGGTGCGCCGTCCGCCTCGTCGAGACGGAAGCGGCGCGCCTGCGCCTCGCCGTCGCCGGGGTCGATCTGCACGAGGTCGGCTGCGCGCGCGGTGAAGCGCGGCGTGCGCGCGTACGTGATGCGGACGAGCCCGATCTCGCCGCCGGCCTCGGCGAGGTTGCCGGTCCCGCCGCCGCCGAGCGAGCCCGGGTTGAGCAGCGTGACGCCCCCGATCCGGTCGAGCGACTGGCGGTGCGTGTGGCCGGCCACGAGCAGCAGGGGGGTTCGCGGGGGCTCGCGGCGCAGCTCCTGCAGCGCGAGCCGCGCGAGCGCGGGCGCATGGACGATCACGACGTCGACGCCGGCGCGCAGCGGCCGCAGCCACGCGGCGAAGCGCTCCTGCTGCGCGCGGGTGTAGCCCGCGCCGTTGTCGCGGTAGCGCTCGCCGGCGCGGCGCTTGAGCGGATCGTCGTAGCCGGCGATCCGCAGTCCCGCAAGGCGCTGGACGACGCGTCGGTCCGTCGACCCGTCGCCGCGCAGCCGGCCGGCGCGCGTCAGCACGACCGCCCCGCTGCGCGCGAGCTTGCGCTCGAGCACGTCGGAGTCGTGGTTGCCGGAGACGAAGACGAGCGGTCGCCCGGCGCGCGCGATGCGCAGCACGAGCGCCTGCTCGACGGGCGAGCCGCGGTCGGTGAGGTCGCCGCCGAACAGCAGCAGCCCGCCGCGCGCGGCGCGCTCGAGCGCGGGCAGCGCGAGGACGTTGTTGTGCAGGTCCGAGGCGACGGTCAGGCGCGGCAGGTCGTCGGCGAGCGCCGGGCGGCCCGCGGGGGCGTTGACGAGCCGCGCGATCCCGACGAGCTGCTCGTCGATCTCCTCGTCGAGCGTCTTCGCCGACGCGCCGAGCGCGCGCAGCGTGCGCAGCGCGGCGGGCACCTCGGGGCCGTTCGCGTAGTACTGCGGGCGCTCGACGCTCGAGCGCGGCGGCAGCAGGACGACGAGCGTGGCGCCCGCGCCGAGCGCCGTGAGGACGGCGGCCGACAGCGTCGTGCGCAGGCGCGGGGCGCGCCCGCCGCGAACCGCGACCGCGACGAGCGCGCCGAACGCCAGCCCCGCGACGACGGCGACGAGGATCGCCAGGCGCAGGTAGCCCGCCAGCGCGTCGCGTGCCTGCGCGCGCACCGGGGCCGCGTCGAAGCGGCCCGACTCGGCGAGCCTGACGACCGCCTCGCGGTCGACCGAGCGCACGTCGACGTTGAGACGCGCCGGCAGCCGGACGACCGGGAAGCGCACGCCCCAGTCGACGAGCGGCACGTAGAGGTCGAGCGCGCCGCGGTGGAGGGGATCGACCGACAGGCGTACGGTGCCGACGTCGAGTCGCCGCTCGCGCTGGAAGGTGCCGAGCGCCGTGACCGCGCCCGCCAGCGTGGCGACGACGACGACGGCGACGATCAGGGTGCTGCGCATGCTCGCGCCGAGGCTAGATGTCGCGAAGTTCCGAGCGGACGATGCGGGGAGGTCGGCGCGCATGGGTTGACGGCGCCGGCCGCGCGTCGCTGACATCCGGTCCGTGCACGAAGATCGCGTTGTGCGGCCGCGACAGATCTACGCGAGCACCGTCACGCGCCGCGACCGGCGCTGGGCGCGCCGCCGCGCTCGCCCTCCGCTCGCCTTCGCGCTGCTCGGTGCCGTGACGCTCGTCGCCGCGCTCACGGTGCTCGCCGCGCTCGTCCCCGGGTTGAGCTGAGGCGCGCGGGCAGCACGAGCTCCGCGACCACCGCGCGATGGTCGCTGCCGGCGACGTCGCGGACGCTGACGCGCCGGACGCGGATCGACGACGGCACGAGCACGTGGTCGACCGTCAGCAGCGCGCGCGGGGCGCCGACCGGGAAGGTCGGGCGCAGTCCGTCGCCGGTCGCGTCGGCGGCGTCGGTGTAGCCGCGGGCGAGCACGCGGCGCAGCTCGCGGTGATCGAGCGTCGCGTTGAAGTCGCCGATCAGCACGTGCCGCCGGCCGCCCGCGTTCGCGTCCGGCAGCCCGCGCAGCACCGACTGCCAGGCGCGGGTGCGCTCGCCGGAGAGCGGCGGGACCGGATGCACGGCGACGAGACCCAGCTCCTCGCCGCCGCGCAATGCGAGCATGGCCGACAGCCGCCGGGCGATCTCGCGCCCGGGCGTCGCCGCGGCGCGCAGCGGCCGGCGCGCCATCAGGCCCATGCCGGATGCGCGCGGCGCCGGTCGCAGCACGCGTCGCGGGAGCAGCCGGCGCGCGCCCGCCGCGTGGAGCCGCTCGACGGCCTCGCGCGTGAGCTCCTGCAGGCTCAGCACGTCGACGTCGTGGTCGCGGGCGATCCGCAGGACGGCGCGCGCGTCGGCCTCGCCGTGGAGCAGGTTGGAGGTCATCACGGTCAGCGTGCGCGCGGCGGTGCGAGCCTCGGCCTCGGCCTCGGCCTCGGTCTCGGCCTCGCCCTCGGACTCGGCCTCGGCGAGCTGCGGGCCGTCGAGCGCGCGCGGCAGGACGGCGAGCGCGAGCGCCGCCAGCGCGAGCGCGGCGAGCGCCGCCACGACCCACTCGCGCGCGACGAGCGCGGCGAGCACCGGGACGATCGCGGTCGCGGCGACGTAGGGCGTGAGGGCGATCGCGGCGACGAGCGGGTGCCCGCCGTCGAGCGCCAGCGTGCGCACGAGCGCCCACGCCACCCACGGCGCCGCCAGCAGCGCGACGAGGACGCGGCGGCGCGTCACGCGGCCGCCACGCTCAGCGGGCCGGCGCGGCCTCGCCGCTGCCGCCGGGCGCCGGCAGCGGGCGCGCCTGCAGCCGCCCGGCGGCGGCGACCGTCCAGAGGATCGCCAGCCAGGTCACGGCGGCGAGCGTGACGTGCACCCAGACGAGCTCGGCGGGCAGCTCGAGCTGGTACTGCACGATCCCGATCACGCCCTGCAGGGCGAGCAGGACGCAGAGCCAGGTCAGCGGCGCGCGGCCCGCGCTCGTCACGCCGCGCCGCCGCGCGAGGACCCACAGCACGACGGCGGCGACCCCGAGCGCCGTGGCCAGGCGCGCGTGCTGCTCGATCACGAAGCGCATCGTCTCGGCGCCCTTAAAGTCCAGCCGCTTGACGACGTCGCCGGTGCCTGCGCCGCCGGCGTGCGGTCCGGCGGCGGTGGCCGCGGTCCCGGCGAAGATCGTGACCGCCCCGAGCGGCACGAGCGCCCAGGCGCCGCGCGTGAGCAGCCGGTCGCCCGGCCCCGCCGCGGCGAGCTCGCCCGGCTCGTGGTGGGCGCGCCAGTCCAGCGCGACGCAGGCGACGAGGATCAGCATCGACAGCAGGTAGTGGCTCATGACGAAGCCAGGCGCGAGGTCGTAGAGCACGGTGAAGCCGCCGAGCACGGCCTGCGCGACGACGCCGAGCGGCAGCAGCGCGGAGAGCAGCAGCAGGTCCCTGCGAAACGGCCGGCGGCGCAGCGCGCCGACGAACGCGGCGAGCGCCGCGAAGCCGACGACCGACGTCAGCAGCCGGTTGCCGAACTCGATCACGCCGTGCAGCTGAAGCTCGGTGTACAGCGACGTCTGCGTGCACTTCGGCCAGGTCGGGCAGCCGAGCCCCGAGCCCGTGACCCGCACGGCGGCCCCGGTCAGGACGATCAGCGTGAGCATGACGAGCGCGACGCGCGCGACGAGCGCGTAGCGCTCGGGCGTCAGGGTGAAGCGTTGCTGCGGCATCGCGCGCACAAGCTTAGGGTCTGATCGGCGGGTATCGCGCGGTCCGAAGCGGGGGGCGCACGCGGTCGAGGAAGCCACCGGGCGGGTGGTTCGGCGTCAGCG
>DASZOA010000405.1:0-13203 GCA_035551055.1 Solirubrobacteraceae bacterium | reverse complement strand
CGAGCAGCAGGTCGAGCGCGTGTGCGAGCACGGTCTTGCCGGCACCGGTCTCGCCGGTCAGGACGTTCAGGCCGGGCGCGAGCCGCAGCTGGGCTCGCTCGATCAGCAGGAGGTTCTCGACGCGCAGCTCGCAGAGCATGGCCACGGTGTACCAGCGCGGCCCGACGGACCGGCGCACCGCCGCAGGCTCGTCACGCCCCGCCGCTGTCGCCGGCCGATCGCCGCCGCCCGCTCGCGCGCAACGACGGTCAGGACGACAGGCGCCCGAACTTCGCCCGCAGCCGCTTGTAGAACGACGATCCGGGGAGCTGGGCGAGCCCCGTCGCCGCGGGCCGGAAGCCGGCGTGGAGGTCCTCGCCCGGGCCGACCTCGCAGGCCGGGCGCCCGTCGACGGAGACGTCGACCGCCTCGCGACCGTGGTTGGAGACCGTCAGCGTGTCGGCGGGCGCGACGACGAGCGCGCGCGCGGTCAGCGAGTGCGGGGCGATGAACGACACCCCGAAGCCCTCGACCCCCCATGCCAGCACGGGCCCGCCGTTGGCCAGGTTGTAGCCGGTCGATCCGGCCGGCGTGCAGACGACGAGCCCGTCGCAGCGCACCGATCCGACCTCCTCGCCCTGCACGCCGTAGGAGAGCTGCGCGACGCGGCCGCCGACCTTGCGGTGAAACGAGATGTCGTTGATCGCCGTGTGCTCGCGCCCCGCGCCGTTGCGAAACCCGATCGCGGGCAGCGGCAGCACCTCGAACTCGCCGGCGAACGCACGCTCGAAGCCGAACCCGTCGAGCTCCTCGGGCTCGAGCGTGGCGAGGAAGCCGACCTCGCCGAAGTTCACCGCGAAGACCGGCACGCCCGTGCCGGCGTAGCAGCGCAGGCCCTTGAGGATCGTCCCGTCGCCGCCGAGCACGACGCACAGCCCGACGTCGCGCAGCAGCTCGGCGTCGGCGGCTACGACTCCGTCCCCGGCCCCCTGCAGGTCGAACTTCCTCGTCTCCGCCGGATCGAAGCGCAGCGTGACGCCGCTCGTCCGGGCGGCGCCGATCAGCCGGTGCAGCACCGGCTCGACCTGGTGCGGGCGCCCGTGTGTCAGGACCGTGACGGCACGCCGGCCGGTCATGCGTCGGGTTCGACCTCGCGCGCGGCATCCTCGAGGCCGTCTCCGAGATCGCCCGCGCGGTCGGCCTCCGCCAGCCAGACGAAGCTCTCGCGGTTGCCCTTCGGACCGGGCAGCCCCGAGGACGCGAAGCCGAGCACCGTCGCACCGAGGCGGCGGGCGCAGCGGGCCACGCCGACGAGCGCCGCGCGGCGCTGGGCGGGATCGCGCACGACCCCGCCCTTGCCGACGTTCGCGCGGCCGACCTCGAACTGGGGCTTGACCATCGCCAGCACGTCGTGGGCCGGCGCGACGCAGCGCAGCACCGCCGGCAGGACCTTGTCGAGCGAGACGAACGACACGTCGATCGCGACGAGGTCGGGCGCGTACGGCAGGTCGGCGGACGTCAGCGAGCGGACGTTCGTTCGCTCGAGCACCGTGACGCGCTCGTCGGTGCGCAGCCGCCAGTCCAGCTCTCCGTAGGCGACGTCGAGCGCGACGACGTGCTCGGCGCCGGCCTGCAGCAGGCAGTCGGTGAACCCGCCCGTCGACGCGCCGACGTCCAGGCAGCGCCGCCCCGCGACGTCGAGCGCGAAGCGCTCGAGGGCGTTTGCGAGCTTGATGCCGCCACGCGAGACGAAGCGCGGCGCGGCGTCGACGGCGAGCGCGACGTCGCGATCGACGAGCTGGCCGGGCTTCTGCGCCCGCCGCCCGTCGCCGCCGATCCGCACCTCGCCCGCCATCACCGACGCCGCGGCACGCGAGCGCGACGCGAACAGGCCTCGTTCGGCCAAGAGGGTGTCCAGGCGCACGCGGGGCACGGCGGTCAACGGTACCTCCTGGTCGGCGCGGCGACCGTGGCGCCGCGAGCGCGCGAAGTGTGACCAGTGTCACGCACGACCGGCTGGTCGGCCAGAACAATGTGCGTGGGCGGTGAGCGCGTCGGCCTCTCCCCGAAAGGGTCGACTCATGTCGCTTGCGCCTGCTGGACCCACAATCGCATAGCAGTGGCTCTCCTCCCCGAAGCGGGCCGCCCTCCCCGGCGGGCCGTTTCACTGCGGCGCCCGGACGCCGCGCCGGCGCCGCTACCGCCGCCGGTTGGCGATCCGCACGTGGACGTGGTCGTCGTGGTGCGGGATCGCCTGCACGATCCCGCGCGGTCCGCGGAGCCCGACGCGCTGGCCGACGAACGCGTACTGCGCGCCCGCGGCGACGAAGCGGTCGACGAGGTCCTGCGCGAGCCGGCGGTCGACCTGCGCGACCTTCCTGGGCGCCCGCAGCCTGCGGTCCAGCCGGGGGTAGTAGACGTCGACGTCGAGCCCGTTCTGGTGCGAGGCGTGGCCCAGGCCGCCGTACTTCCTGCCGAACGGCCCGCCGTGCGGCCGGCTGAGATCGCCGACGACGACCGGCGGCGCGCCCGGGTTGGCCAGCCGGTAGCCGCGCAGGACGTCGAGCAGGTAGGCGAGCAGGCGGTCGGTGCCCCAGCGGCGCTCGGGGCGGTTGGGCGTCGTGCGGAAGACCGGGTCGTAGGTGATCCAGTCGCGGCCGCTCGCCGGCAGCTGCAGGCCGTTGACGAGCCGCCCGGCGTTCGGCGCGCCGAGCGCGAGCGAGCCGACCCGCGGAACCCGCGCCGGGGGCGGCAGGCGCGGCGCGGCGCGGCGCTGCCTCAGCGAGCCGCGCGCGCTGCCCGCGGCGCCCGCGTGCTTGGCGACGAGCGCGCCCGCGTGCAGCTGCAGGACGCGCACCTGCTCGACGCCGGCGTCGCCGCGGGCGCAGGCGGCGAGCGCGACCGCGATCACCGACGCGGCCGCGAGCGCGGCAGCGAGGAGCGAGCGGGAGAGCGGCGACACGGGCGTCATGGTTCCGGCAGGGCGCGCGCGCCGCAAGCGGCGGCTCTACGCGCGCGCGACGGCGAGCGCCGCCACGGCCGCCTCGATGCGCTCGGCGATCCGCTTTGCGGTGAAGCCGACCTCGGCGTGCAGGATCGGCGGCGTGCCGTGCGTGACATAGCGGTCGGGCAGCCCCACGCGCAGGATCCGCGGCACGTGGGCCCCGCCGTCGTTGAGCGTCTCCCACACCGCGCTGCCGAAGCCACCGGCCAGCACGCCCTCCTCGACGGTCACGAGCAGCTCGTGCTCGGCGGCGAGCTGCGCCACGAGCGCGGCGTCGATCGGCTTGGCGAAGCGGGCGTCGGCGACGGTGACGTCCAGGCCGCGTGCGCTCAGGCGATCGGCGGCCTCCAGGCCCTTCGTCGCACCGGTGCCGTAGCCGACGATGGCGACCTTGCCGTCGCCCTCGCGCAGGATCTCGCCCGTGCCGATCTCGATCGGCTCGGGGATGACCGGTAGCGGCACGCCGAGCGCCTCGCCGCGCGGGTAGCGCAGCGCGATCGGCCCGTCGGCGTGCAGCAGCGCCGTACGCAGCATGTGCACGAGCATCGCCTCGTCGCGCGGCGCCATCAGGATCATGTTCGGCAGCGAGCGCAGGTAGGCGATGTCGAACGCACCGTGGTGGGTAGGGCCGTCATCGCCGACGAGGCCCGCGCGGTCCAGCGCGAAGACGACGTTCAGGCGCTGCAGGCAGACGTCGTGGACGATCTGGTCGTAGGCGCGCTGCAGGAACGTCGAGTAGATGGCCGCGACCGGCTTGACGCCCTCCAGCGCCAGCCCCGCGGCGAAGAGGATCGCCTGCTGCTCGGCGATGCCGACGTCGAAGTAGCGCTCGGGCAGCTCCCGCTGGAGGATGTTGAGCCCGGTGCCGGTGTTCATCGCCGCGGTGATGCCGACGATCCGCCGGTCGCGCCGGCACTCCTTGACGAGCGCCTCGCCGAAGACGGTCGTGAACTGCGGGGGCGCGGGCGCGACCGGCTTGGCAGGCGCGGCGGCGACGACGCCGCCCGAGATCGACTTCGGCTTGGCGGCGTGCCAGCGCTCCATCCCCTCCAGGCCGCCCTCCTCGGCGGGCGCGAAGCCCTTGCCCTTGACGGTCGCGATGTGGACGACGACCGGCCGCTCGGCGGCCAGGGCGGTGCGCAGCGCGACGCGCAGCGCGTGGACGTCGTGGCCGTCGACGACGCCGGTGTAGGCCCAGCCCAGCTCCTCCCAGAACAGCCCGGGCGCCCAGAAGGCCTTGATCGACTCCTTCATCTGCGGACCCAAGCGCTCGATCTGACGGCCGACGCCGGGCAGCTCGCTGAGCCGCGTCTCGACGTTCTCGCGGGTATGCCAGAGCTTGGGATTGAGGCGCACGCGGTTGAAGTAGCGCGACAGCGCGCCGACGTTCGGCGCGATCGACATCCCGTTGTCGTTGAGCACGACGACCATCGGCGTGCCGGCGCCGCCGGCCTGATGGATCGCCTCGAACGCGACGCCGCCGGTCATCGCGCCGTCGCCGATGACCGCGACGACATGGCCGGGATCGGGCACCTTCAGCGCGCTCATCGCCTCCTTGAGCCCGACCCCGTAGCCGATCGACGTCGAGGCGTGGCCGGCGCCCATGATGTCGTGCTCGGACTCGCCGATCGCGCAGAACGGGGCCAGGCCCTCGTACTGGCGGATCGTCGCGAGCTGGTCGCGGCGCCCGGTGAGGACCTTGTGCGGGTAGGCCTGGTGGCCGACGTCCCACAGGATCTTGTCGCGCGGCGAGTCCAGCAGGGAGTGCAGCGCGACCGCCAGCTCGCACGTGCCGAGGTTCGCACCGAAGTGCCCGCCGATCTCGCCGACGGTCGCGATGATGTGCTCGCGCACCTCCTGGGCGACGCGCGCGAGCTCGTCCTCGCTGAGCGCGTGCAGGTCCTGCGGGCGGTCGATCCGCTGAAGGAGGCTGGTCACGCCGTCAGGAGGTGCGGGTCGCGATGAAGTCGGTGATCTGCTCGAGCTCGCGCGCGCCGTGCGGCGCCGCGGCGGCCAGCGAGGCGCGCGCCTGGCGGTGGGAGCGCGCGGCCAGCTCGCGCGCCCCGTCGAGCCCGAAGACGCTGACGTACGTGCGCTTGCCCTGACGCTGGTCGCTGCCCTGCGGCTTGCCGAGCGCGTCGTCGGTTCCGGTCACGTCGAGGATGTCGTCGACGATCTGGAACAGCACGCCCAGCTCGGACGCGAAGTCGTGGTAGGCGGTTGTGTCTGTGCGGTGCATGCCGTCGATGAGCAGTACGCACTCTACCGACGCGCAGATGAGCCTTCCCGTCTTCAGCCCGTGCAGGCGCCGCAGGTCGGCGGCCGTCTGCCCCTCGCCGGCGATGTCGAGGAACTGCCCGCCGACCATCCCGTCGACGCCGGTCGCCGCGGCGAGCTCGGCCATCGCCGCGAGGATGTTGGCCGGCTCGCCGCGCTGACGCGTCAGCACATGGCGGAAGGCCTCGGCGTAGAGCGCGTCGCCGGCGAGGATCGCGACGTCCTCGCCGTAGGCGACGTGCGCGGTCGGGCGCCCGCGGCGCATGTCGTCGTCGTCCATCGCCGGCAGGTCGTCGTGGATGAGCGAGTACGTGTGGATGAGCTCCAGCGCCGCCGCGAACGGCAGGAGCTCGTCGGCCTCGCGGCCGATCGCGCGCGCCGTCGCCAGCGCGAGCACGGGGCGGATCCGCTTGCCGCCGGCCAGCAGGCTGTAGCGCATCGTCTCGACGAGCGGGGCGATCGTGGGATCGCTGGTGAAGGCCAGCCCGTCGAGCTCGCGCTCGACCAGCAGCTGCAGCTCCTCCGGGTAGGGCACTGCGACTGCGCGCCGCTGCTCGCCCGACACGTCGATGGCGCGTTCCATCGCCTGCTCGCCCGCTACAGCAGCGTGTCCTGCCCGGGCCGCGGCTCGCGCTCGGCGTCGCGGGCGCGGCGCTCGAGCTCGGCCGCCGCCTGGGACGCGAGGCCGGCGCAGTCCTCGACGACGCTCGCCGCGGCGGCGGCGCCGAGCTCGCCGGAGCGCAGCTGCTCGGCGGCGCGCTCGAGGCGGCCGACGAGCTCGTCGAGGGTGTCGTCGGCGTCGCTCATCACGTCGGGGCCCCATTGTCGCCGATCTCGCGCAGCACGGCGGCGAGCACGCCGTTGACGAACTTCGGTGCGTCCGCGCCGGAGTAGGTCTTGGCGAGCTCGACCGCCTCGTCGATCGCCCCCTCGGGCGGGATCGGCGTCTCCGCGGGTGCGGCGTCGGGATGCAGCATCTCCAGCAGCGCGACGCGCATGATCGCCTTCTCCAGCGGCGCGATCCGGTCGATCGACCAGCCCCTCGCGTGGCGCGCGACGAGCGCGTCGAGCTCCTGCTCGCGGTCCTGGGCGGCGTGGGCGAGCGCGCGGGTGAACGCCGACGCGTCGCGGCCCAGGACGTCGTCGAGCTCGCGCTCGGTGAGCTCCGCCTGATAGAGGGCGAAGACGGCGGCGCGGCGCTGGTCGGTTCTGCGCGGCACGCCGCGGGTGCCCCGGCCGGCTAGGCGCGCGACATGTAGTCGCCGGTCGCCGTCTGGACCTTGACGCGGTCGCCGACGTCGACGAACAGCGGCACGCGGATCCTGGCGCCGGTCTCCAGGGTGGCCGGCTTGTCGCCGCCGCCGGAGGCGGTGTCGCCGCGCACGCCCGGCTCGGTCGCGACGACCTCGAGCTCGACGGAGGCCGGCAGCTGCAGGTCCGCCGGGTTGCCGTCAATGAACAGCACGTCGACGCTGTCGTTGGCCTTCGTGAAGCGCAGCGCGTCGGCGACCGACGACTCGGGGATCGCGAGCTGCTCGTAGGACTGGCTGTCCATGAAGTGCGCGTCGGTCCCATCGGAGTAGAGGAACTGCATCTTGCGCGCCTCGGTATGCACCGCGCGGAACTTCTCGCCCGCCCGGAACGTCTTGTCGATGACGTTGCCGTCGCTCGCGCGGCGCAGCTTGGTGCGCACGAACGCGCCGCCCTTGCCGGGCTTGACGTGCTGGAACTCGAGGACCTTGAAGATCGTCCCGTCGACCTCGATGTGGTTTCCGTTCTTGAGCTGGTTGGTGCTGATCATCGCTGGGCGCCAGTGTAGGGCGCTCCTGCGGCAGCCAGACGGCGCACGAGCCGCTGCGGCTGGAGAATCGCCTGCTCCAGGGTGGTCCTGAGCACCCGCTCGCCGGCGGCCTCGAGATCGGCTTGGCGCTCGGCGTCGAGCTGCCGCGCCAGCGGCTCCTCGTGCCACGCGCTGTCGACCTCGAGGATCAGCCGCTGCGCCGGCCAGCGCATGTCGGGGAAGTACGCGGTCGGGCCGACGGCGAGCCGCTGATTGACCGCGGGATGCTCGATCCCGGCGTCGAGGATGAGGTCGAGCACGACGTCCTCGTGGCCGCTGCGCGTGGGAGCGGCGCCGGTGGCGATGATTCGCGCGATGCGCTTCGCGTCCGGGTGGTTGGCGCAGCGCCGCAGCACGGCGGCGATCTGGCGGACGCTCGCGGCGTGCTCGGCCTGCGCCTGGCGGATCGCGCGCTTCAAGCGCCGGTCGGACAGCTGTGGCCCGATCTCGAGCAGCGCGTGGGCCGCGGTGGTGGTCGGCGCTGTCGTCCAGTCCGCACGCGGCGAGCTGGTCGACGCGCACGCGCCCGTGCTGGCGCTCGGCGATCTGCGCCACGCGCTGGTCGCGGCCCGGCTCGAACCGCCCTCGCTCGGCGAGGCTCATTCGGCCCACCCCTGGACGGTGCGCCGGCGCGGACGGGTGGGCGGACGCGGCCGCGCCGGCGGGTGGGACGAAGCTCCTCGCCGAGCGAGTGAACGGCCGCGCGGTGTCGGCTGGAATGGGCGGGCGGGCGGCGCTGGTGCGGCGCGCGGCGTGCTCACCCGAGGCGGCGAAGCGCGCCGATCAGCCTCGCGCCCGCTCGGCCTCCCACGCCTTGACGACGCGCTTGGCGGCGAACACGCGCCACGCCTCCTCGATCAGCTCCTCGAGCTCGACCGGGTCGACGGCCTCGAGGCGAACGAGCACGTACGGCCAGCCGTCGTAGTGCGGCGTCGTGAAGAACGCGTCCGGCTGGCCCTGCAGCAGCGCCTCGCGCTCGCCCATGTCGCTGACGCGCAGCACGAGCGCGTCGGGGTTCGTGCGCAGCCGGCACATGCCCTTGCCGCGCACGCGCAGCGCGGGCGTGCCGTACGACGTGCCGACCTCGACGCCCGGCAGCCGGGTGCCGATCGCGACGACGTCGTCCCACGTGGGCACGGTCCACACGCTACCGTCAGACGGATCATGGATCGCGACTCGCTGCGCGCCCTGCAGGCGCCGCTGAAGGAGCGCTACGCCGACCGGCCCGAGCAGGCCCGGATCACGCTGACGGCGACGGGCACGCTCGACGACGAGATCGCCTGCAACGTCCACACCGGCCGTGCGCTCGCGAAGGCCGGGCTGCACCCGGCGACCGGCGGCGACGGCAGCCTGCTGTGCTCCGGCGACATGCTGCTCGAGGCGCTCGTCGCCTGCGCCGGCGTCACGCTGCGGGCGGTCGCCACGGCGCTCGAGATCCCGATCGAGGGCGGCACGATCACCGCCGACGGCGAGCTGGACTTCCGCGGAACGCTCGGCGTCGATCGCGGCGCACCGGTCGGCTTCGACGCGATCGCGCTGCGCTTCGAGCTCGACGCCCCCGACGCCGACGAGCAGCAGCTCGCGACGCTGCTCAAGCTGACCGAGCGCTACTGCGTCGTGCTGCAGACGCTGCGCAGCTCGCCCGCGCTCACCGCCGAGATCACGGCGGCCGGTCGGTAGCGCAGGAGCTACTCCGGCCGGATCGCCGGCTTGTCCTCGGCGATGCGCCGCCGGTGCGACTCCCAGTAGGCCTCCGAGCGGAAGTGCAGCAGCGGATCGTCGGACAGCTCGATCCCGGCGGGCATCCGGGTCGGGTCGAAGACCCAGCCCTCGACGAGCTCCTGGTCCTCGTGCAGGCGGTCGATCTCAAGCTCGCCGGCGACGACGAGCGGCCGGCTCTCCGGCCACCGGCGCGTGAGATCGTCGACCGGGTCGCCCTCGGCGGCGAGCTGGAAGACGAGCCGCCACGCGACCGGACCGCGTGCGACGCGCTGCTTGATCTCGCTGATGACGTACTGCGGCGGCAGCAGGGTGTCGTCGGCCGGATCCATGTTCTTGACGCCGGCAACCGGCATCCAGCGGAAGCGAAACGCCCGGCGGCGGCCCTCGGCGTCGACCAGGTGATAGGCGTGAAAGCCGTTGAAGCGCGCGGTCGCGAAGCTCACGGGCGGGGCGAGCTCGGCCGCCGCCTTGATGCCCGGCAGCGTCCACGGGATCCGCGGCGCGATGAAGGCGAGCATCCGCAGCGGATGCGGGGCGCCGCCGGGCAGCGCGGCGCGCGTGTCGGTGACCATCCGGTGGAAGTCGTCGGGCGTGTGCGGCGGGAAGGCCGCGAGGTTCAGCGCCGTCCACGTCGAGTGATCGCCGGAGGGCAGCTCGAAGCGCACGCCCAGCCCCAGCGGGTTGCCGCGCTTGCCGGAGACGCGGTCGGCGAGATACGGGCTCGAGCCCCCGTTGGACAGGCGCACGACCGCCGGGATCCGCTCGCCCGCGAACAGCTCGCTGGTTGTCAGCTCTGCGATCTCGGGCGTCGGGGTGAAATGGCCGCGGAACGCGACGCCGCGCGCGTGCCCGCGGCGGAACCCCGGCACGTTGTTCATGTAGCGCTCCATCGCCGCCAGCACGTTCACCACGCGCTGCGGTCCGCCGAGCCGGCGCGGATCGCCGCTCATCCCGCCGCTCCGGCGGCGATCGCGCGTAGCGCCGCCATCCCCGGCATGTACAGGTACTCGCCGCCGCGCGTCACCACGAACGCCGCCTGCGGCGCGAGGAAGAACGGCTTGGCTCCCTGGATCGTCATCTTGCCGCTGCCCTCCGGATCGCCGAGCAGGAAGTCCTTGTCGTCGCCCAGCCCGAAGACGTTGCCGTCGTTGATCCACGGCGTCTGGACGCCCTCGAACTGGCGGAAGATGCTGGCCTGGAAGCTCACGAACACCAGGCCGCGCTCGGCGCCGTCGTCCTCGACGGCCCCCTCGGGCAGCGGCGGGCCGTACGGCATCCCGCGGCGGATCATCCGGTGGCGCAGGCTGAGCTTGCCGTCGTGGCCGAGCGCGTCGCGCGGGTTGGAGCGGCGGATGTGCGCTCCCAGCGGGCAGCGCCGCCCGTCGTGGTCGGCCCCGTAGCGAAAGTCGTTGGCGCCGGGCGCAGCCGCGTCGAAGTCCGGATCGGGGCCGTGCGGATGGGTCTCGACCGGGGTGCCGTCCTGCCAGCGCCCGACGACCTTGGCCGCCAGCTTGCGCGCGTCGCCGTAGGGATAGCGCGCGCCGGCCGCGGCGATCGTGCGCCGCCACAGCGCGACGTCCTGGTGCAGCTTGCGCCAGACCATGTACGTCCCGTTGCGCCCGAGCACGCCGGCCGGCGCCGGCGGTAGCCGCCGCCGGCGGTCCACGCGCGAGTCCTCGTCGGGATAGCCGAGCACGAACTCGCCGGCGGCCAGCGAACGCCAGCGCCCGTGGCGCTCGGGCACGCCGCCGCCGCGGACCTTGTCGTCGGTGGCGCCCTCGATCGCGGGCTGGGCGAAGCCGTCGGCGAAGCCGAAGTGCTCGCGCGCGCCGTGCAGCAGCTGGGCGTCCTGGCGGACGATCACCCGCACGCCGCCGACCTCGCGCATCGCGGCCTCCATCTTGCCCAGCGCGCGGCGGTGGTCGGCCGCCCGCTGCGCGTTGATCGTCAGCAGCACGTGCGCGGCGCCCGTCCCGAGCCCGTCCTGCCAGCGCTCGGGCGCGCTCACCCCGCTGTCGCCGAGCAGCCCGGCGCGCGTCGCCATCCCCTGGCGGAACTCGTGCGAGAAGGAGCCGACCGTCTCGCCGGAGACGCCCAGCGCGGCGAGCCCGCCCGCGGTCAGCGCGACGTTCAGCGTCGTCAGCGGCTTCTCCCCCGGCCGCCACGGCGCGGCCGTGGTGACGTGGTCGAGCAGGCCCGCAAACCACGTCCGCGCCTGCTCGGGCGGGCAGTCGACCTGCACGAAGGCGTAGGAGGTGTGGTCGAACGAGTTTCCGTAGGCGCGCAGGATGTCGCCCTGGATGTCGCTGACCTCGAGCTGCGGCGACGCGGGCGGCGCGATGCTCATCGCGGCCCGAACCGCTCGAGGAACTCCTCGCGGCGCTGCGCCGGCGTCATCTCCTGCGCGCCGACGGCGAAGTCGATCAGCCGCCGGCGCTTGTCCAGCGCGCGGCGGATCTGCGCGACCGAGGCCTGCGGGTAGGCGGCGAACGCGAAGCCGGCCTGGATCTGGTTGCGGTGCAGGTAGGCCTTCAGCGCGGCGCCCTCGGGCGGCTGCGGGCAGCCCACGCAGCGGCTCCAGATCGCCGCCGCCTCCTGCGGGATCTGCGCGACGAGCTCGTGCAGGTAGCTGTCGACGTCGCCGTCGAAGTTGCTCGTGAACAGCAGGAACGGGCCGCCGAGCGGGTCGCGCAGATCGGTGCCGGGCGCGACCGGCATGTCGGGGACGATCAGCCAGCGCGCCATGTGCGTGCGCGGGACCCGCGCCAGCGGGCTGGCTTCCGGCGGCAGCGCCTCCAGGTAGTCGCGCAGCGCGTCCTCCTCGCCGGGCCGGATCGGCGTCCAGACCTGCAGCGAGTAGGTCTCCCCCGCGATGCTCGTCGAGCGCACGCTCACAGGTACTCCTGGGCGTCCTCGAGGAACGCCTCCCAGGCGTCCTCGAAGGCATCGCTCGGGATGTTCGCCGCGCGGTGGGCGAACATCTCCAGGCGCCGCTCGAGCTCGATCGCCGAGCGCACGATCGTGACGGTCGCGTCCGGATAGGCGCAGTGGTAGTGGCTGCAGTCGATCTCGTGGGCCTTGAAGAACGCCTGGAACGGCCCCGCCGGCAGCGGCCCCGGGAACCTCCGCGAGCTGCCCCAGAAGGTGTACATGCCGGTCGTCAGCACGCGCACCGACGAGTCGATGTACTGCGCCCAACTGCCGTTGAAGCTGACCTCGAAGAACAGGTGCGCGTGACGCAGCCGGCGCACCTGCTGCGGCGGGCCGTTGTAGGGCAGCTCGCGGATCAGCGTCCAGCTCGCGAAGCTGATGAACGACAGCCCGTCCATCGCCGCCAGGACGCGTGGCGCGGCGCGCGCCGACGCGAACATGAACGGCATCCAGAAGCGCCCCCACGGCTTCTGCGTCGTCAGCAGCGTGATCGAGGTCGTGCGGCCGTGGACGTTGCGCGGTGGCGCGTCGGGCGAGACCGCGGGCAGGCTCATGCGTCCTTGGCCAGCTCGCCGAGGATGACCGGGTGCCAGTCGCGGCCGGCGTGCTCGCCGACGAAGACGTCGAGGTGCCCGTAGCCGGGCACGATGTGCAGCGAGTGGCGCCCCGGCTCGCGACGCTCGAACCACTCGAACGTGCGCCGCTGGCTCTCGGGCAGGAAGCAGTTGTTGCGCCCGCCGGTGATGAACGAGAAGCGCGCGTCGGTCTGCGGCGCCTGTGCGACGAAGCTCTCGGGCAGCTCGGGGCGGCCCTCGACGCTGACGAGGTGGCCCTCGCGCACGCAGCGCGCGATCTGCTTGAAGAACGTCAGCGGCGCCGGGCCGAACTCGCCCTTGGTCCACTCGTGGGTGGCGTCGCTGAGCTGCTCGTGGGTCCACAGCGTCGGGTTGCCGGCGCCGAACATGAAGCTCGAGACCTTGCAGACGCCGTTGTCGCACGCCCGCCGCGACAGCTTGCAGTACGCGGTCATCGCCTTGGGCAGCACCCACGGCGCGCCTCGTTCGCCCCACTGCGGATCCAGGTAGCCGAGCACGCGCGAGACCGGCGGCACGACGTAGTCGAGCTTGAGCTTGGCCACGCGCGTGACGACCGGGTGCAGCGAGACGGCGCTGGCGACGATCGTGCGCACCTGCGGCACGAGGCCGGCGCAGGCGGCCATCATGAAGCTTGTGGAGCCCTGGCAGTGCGTGATCGCCTGGATCGAGTCCGCGCCGGTCAGCTCGACGACCTTGCGCACGGCCACGGGGTGGTCGAGCACGGCGCCTTGGTCGAGCGTCCACGTGTTGTTCGGCACGTCCATGCTCGCCCGCCAGGTCTCCATCCAGACGTCGTAGCCGTCGTCGACGAGCGCCTCGATCAGCGTGCGCGGCGTCGGCGGGCGCCAGATCTC
>DASZOA010000404.1:0-6097 GCA_035551055.1 Solirubrobacteraceae bacterium | reverse complement strand
GCGGGTCGAGATGTCACTCGAGCACGTCGACTATGTGACGGCTCGCGGCGCGGGTGAAGTCCGACGCGAAGCTGCGTGTCGTCACCAAGTACACCGTCGGTGCGCGGCGCGGATGCCGCGATCGAGGATGCCGCGGTCGCGGGCTGTTCGACGACCGGCGTCCGGCGCGGCCGGATGAGCGCGGCGGCGGCGACCGCGCCGAGCAGGGCCAGCCCCGCGCCGGCCGCCAGCGCCTCGTGCAGGCCGTCGACGTAGGCGACGGGCGAGCCGCCGCCGAGCGCGGCCTGCGCGGGCACGAGCGCGCCGAGCGCGGCAACGCCGACCGCGATGCCCGCCTGGCGGAACGTGTCGTTGACGCCGGCCGCCAGGCCGCTCTGGTGCGCCGGGACCGACCCGAGCGCCACCCCGCTGACGGCGGGGTTGAACAGGCCGGTGCCGATCATCGCGACGATCGAGCCGGGCAGCACGACCGTCCACGACGAGCTCTCGCCGGCGAGCAGCATCAGCCCCATGCCCGCCGCGACGAGCACGAGTCCGACCGAGATCAGGGTCCCGGGGTGCACGCGCGTGCCGAGGCTCGCGGTCGCGCCGGAGACGACGAACATCACCAGCGTGCCCGGGATGTACACGAGACCCGCCTCGATCGCCGAGAGGCCGAGGATCTGCTGCAGGTACAGCGTCACGTACAGGAAGATCGCGAAGAACGACGCCGAGATCGCGAACGCCGCAAGCTGAGCCCCCGCGAAGTCGGGCCGGCGGAACAGGGCGAGCGGGAACATCGGCTCGCGCACGCGGCGCTCGATCGCCACGAACGCCGCGAGCAGCACGGCGGCGGCGCTCAGCTCCAGCACGATCGCGGTGCTCGTCCAGCCGTCCTCGTTGCCGCGCAGCAGGGCGAGCACGAGCAGGAACAGACCGCCGGCGAGCGTGACCTGGCCGCCCCAGTCGATGCCCCGCGCGCGCGGGTCGCGCGACTCCTCGGTGCGCGTGAGGGTGATCGCCAGGCACGCAACGCCGATCGGCAGGTTGATGAGGAAGATCCACTGCCAGTCCAGCCCGCTGGTCAGCGCGCCGCCGACCGCCGGCCCGACCGCGAACGACGCGCCGATCGTGGCGCCGTAGGCCGCCAGCGCCTTCGTGCGCTCGACGGTGCCCGGGAAGGCGTGCGCCAGCAGCGCCAGCGAGACGGCGAACATGACCGCCGCCCCGACGCCCTGCACGGCGCGGGCCGCGTTCAGGGCGTCGATCGTCGTGGCGAGCGCGCACGCCAGCGAGGCGACGGTGAAGAGCGCCAGTCCTGCGGCGAAGGTGCGTCGACGCCCGAGCCGGTCGGCGAGCACGCCGGCGGTCAGCACGGTCGCGGCGAGCGCCAGGGTGTAGGCGTCGACGACCCACTGCAGCCCGCTCAGGCCGGTGTTCAGGTCCTCGGCGATGCGCGACAGCGCGGTGTTGACGACGGCGATGTCGAGCATCAGCATCGCCGTGGCGGCGCAGACCACCGCCAGCGTCCAGCGTTGGGTCCTTGTCATGGTCGGGCTCCTCGTGAAGTGGGCTGGTCCATCGGTTCGCGGACCCTCCCAGCCGCGCCCGAGCGCGACGATCCGGGCAGCCGGTGTCCGGGCGTACGGCCAGCCACACCCGGGGTTTCGACGACAAGTGCGCGTCAGACAGCGCTGATTGACGAGGTGCTCGGCTCCTCGACCGCCCTCCCCGGAGTACGGCTGATCCGTCCCCGGCCGCCTTCGGGCTGCGGCGCCCGTCCCGCTGATCAGTGCGGGCCGTGCGAGGCGTCCGAGAACTCTCGGAACAACCCGGTGACGACGAACGCCGTCTGCTCGCCGATGTCGACGGCGTTGTCGCCGACGCGCTCCAGGGCGCGGGCGACGAGGATCATCGTCATCGCCCACTCGCGCGTGTCGACGTCCTCGCCGGTCTCGACGGCCATCCGGAAGATCTCGCGGTTGAGGCGGTTGACGTCGCGATCGCGAGCGACGAGGTCCTCGGCCATCGCGACGTCGCGCTCGGCGAACGACCGCTTGCACTGCACGACCTCGGCGCGCGCCGATCGGCCCATCTGCACGAGCTTGCCGAGGATCTCCTCACGTACGGGCGGCTCGTGGCCGGACAACGGGATGAGCTTGGCGATGTTGACGCACTGATCGCCCATCCGCTCGACGTGCTTGATGAGGTGCAGCAGCGCGGCGACCAGCCGCAGGTCGCCGGCGACCGGCGCCTGCAGCGCGAGCAGCGACAGGATGCCCTGATGGACCTCCAGGTAGCGGCCGTCGAGCCGGTCGTCGTCGGCGATGACGAACTGCGCGAGCTCGACGTCCTGGTGCTCGAGCGCCTCGAGCACACGATCGAGCTGGCTGCACACGAGATCGAGCCCGCCGAGGGCGCTCGCCTCGAGCGCCGCAAGCTCCTGCTGGAAGTGCAGGCGACTGCCGGCTGCTCGCCTGCCGTCCACTATCCGACCTTGCCGGTGACGTACGCCTCGGTGCGCTGGTCGCTCGGATTGGTGAAGATCTTCTGCGTGTGGTCGTACTCGACCATCCGGCCGGTGCGGTGCTGCGCCGCCTCGTCGAGCTCGAGCGTGAAGAACGCCGTCAGGTCCGACACGCGCGCGGCCTGCTGCATGTTGTGGGTGACGATCACGATCGAGACCTGGTCCTTGAGCTCGAGCATGAGGTCCTCGATCCGAGCCGTGGAGATGGGGTCCAGCGCCGAGCAGGGCTCATCCATGAGCAGCACGTCGGGGTCGGTCGCCAGCGCCCGGGCGATGCACAGCCGCTGCTGCTGACCGCCGGACATGCCGAACGCGTTGGCCTTCAGGCGGTCCTTGGCCTCGTCCCACAGCGCGGCGCGCGTCAGCGCCCGCTCGACGATCTCGTCCATGTCGCCCTTCATCCCCACGACCCGCGGACCGAAGGCGATGTTGTCGTAGATCGACTTCGGGAACGGGTTGGGCTTCTGGAACACCATCCCGATCCGCTTGCGCACCTCGACCGGGTCGACGTCCGGGGCATAGAGGTCCTGGCCGTGGTAGCGGACGTGGCCGTCGACGGTCGCGGACGCAATCAGGTCGTTCAGGCGGTTCAGGCAGCGCAGCAGCGTGCTCTTGCCGCAGCCCGACGGTCCGATGAGCGCGGTGATGCTCTTGTCGTAGACGTCGAAGTCGATGTCGCGCACGGCGGGCACGCCGCCGTAGGAGACGGTGACCTCGTCGATCCCGAACATGACCTCCTGCGCGAGCACCTGCTCGCGCTTGCGCTTGTCGGCGGCGGTCTCGTACACGAGGCGCTGGGGCGAGACCGGCGCCTTCTGCGCGTCCGCGGCGTCGTCGTGCGTGCTGTCGGACACCTTGGTCACCTACCACCTCTGCGAGTATCGGTTACGAAGCCAGATCGCGAACGAGTTCATGAGGAGCAGGACGACCAGCAGCACGAGGATGCCGGCGGCCGCGAGCACGCGGAACTCCTCCTGCGGGCGCGCCACGTAGTTGAAGATGGCCACCGGCAGGGCGGTGTAGGCGCCCTCGAACGGCCCCTCGGGGTTGAAGGTCACGAAGACGGTGGCGCCGACGAGCAGCAGCGGCGCCGTTTCGCCGATCGCCCGCGAGAGCGCCAGGATCACGCCGGTGACGATCCCCGGGACCGCGGCCGGCAGCACCTGGTGGCGGACCGACTGCCAGCGCGTCGCACCGAGGGCCAGCGCGCCCTCGCGAATCGAGCTCGGCACGGCGCGCAGCGCCTCGCGGCAGGCCAGGATCACGGTGGGCAGCACCAGCAACGACAGGGTGAGCGAGCCGGCGTAGGCCACGAAGCCGAGGTCGAGCGGTCCGCGGACGATGAGGCCGAGGCCCAGGATGCCGAACACGATCGACGGCACCGCGGCGAGGTTCTGGATGTTGACCTCGATGAGGCGGTTGTACCAGCGCGTCTGGTCGGCAAACTCCTCGAGGTAGATCGCCGCGCCGATGCCCAGCGGGACGACGGTGACGATGACGCCCGCCATGATCAGCAGCGTGCCGTAGATCGCCGACTGGAATCCGCCCTCCTCGGCGACGCTCGACGGCTGCTCGGTGACGAGGGCGCTGTCGAGCCGCGGCCGGCCCTCCACGGCCGCCTGGACGATGAGCGCCACGAGCCCGGCGATCGCGATCATCGCGGCGAGGAAGACGAGCAGGTGGAACGCGGTGCCGCGCGCGCGCTCGGCGGCCGGCAGGCGCCCGAGCCGTTCGCGCGTGGCGCCGGCGGCGGCGTCGAGCGTGCCCTGGACTCGTGCGGGCGGCGGCGCGCTCATTCGTAGACCTCGCGGTAGCGGCGCACGAGGCGGATCGAGATGAGGTTCATGACCAGCGTCATGGCGAACAGCAGCGATCCGACCGCGAAGATCGTCTTGTAGGTGATCGTGCCGACGCCGATGTCGCCCGTCGCCGTGGTGGCGATGAACGCGGTCATCGTCTGGATGCTCTCGGCCGGGTTGAGCGTCGCGTTGGGCGTGGCGCCGGCGGCGATGAGGACGACCATGGTCTCGCCGACGGCGCGGGAGACGCCGAGCACGAACGACGCGACGATCCCCGACAGCGCCGCCGGCAGCACCACGCGCGTGGCGACCTGCAGCCGCGTGCCCCCGAGCGCGTAGGCGCCCTCGCGCAGGGCGGCGGGCACCGAGCGCATCGCGTCGTCGGAGATCGAGGCGATGATCGGCACGATCATCAGCCCGAGCACCAGGCCGGCCGCGCCCGCGCTGAAGATCCCCGGCGGGTCGCCCAGGAAGCCGGGCCACAGGTCGCGGATGATCGGCGTGATGAAGGTCAGGGCGAAGAACCCGAACGCCACCGTCGGAACGCCGGCGAGGACCTCGAGGGCGGGCTTGAGCACCCGGCGGACCCGGTCGCCGGCGTACTCGGACAGGTACACGGCCGCTCCCAACCCGAGCGGGATCCCCGCGAGGATCGCCCAGAGCGTGACGTTGAGGGTGCCGAGCACGATCTCGAGGACCCCGAAGGTCGGGTTGGCGAAGGTCGGCGCCCAGGCGTCCGCGGAGAAGAAGTCACCGAACGGGATCTCCCCGAAGAACTCGACGGTCGGCTCGGCGAGCGCGACGATGATGCCCACCGTGGTGGCGACGGACACCACGCCACAGAGCGCGAGCAGGGCGATGAGGGCCCGCTCGCCGAAGCGCGGTGGCGCAGCCGTCAGGGGCGGCCGCGCGGGGGCGGCGGGCCCGACGGCTGCGCTGATGTCGCGCGAGGCCATCGCTAGGGGGTCGTCGCCGTCTCGGTCTGCGAGCCCGCGCCGCCTGCGGTGAGCCGCTCGATCTTCTGCAGCGCCTCCTGCTTCTGCTCCTCGGTCAGCGGGATGAGCCCGGCCCGATCGGCGATCTCCTCGTTGCGCTCGATGTAGAACCGCAGGAACTGCTCGACGGCGGGACGCTGCAGCGCCTCGGCACTCGGGTAGACGAACAGCTGCCGGCCGAGCGGCCGGTACTCGCCCTGCTGCGCGGTCTCGGGCGCGGGGGCGACGCACTCGCCGGTCTGCGGGTTGCGGATCTCGACGGCCTTGACCTTGCCCTCGTTCTCGGCCAGGAACGAGTAGCCGAAGTAGCCGATCCCGCCCTCCGTGCCGGACACGCCGGTGACGGCGGCGTTGTCGTCCTCGCCGACGTTGTTGTACTGCCGGGTCTGAGCGCCCTCCTCGCCGTTGATCGCCGCCGTGAAGAAGTCGAACGTGCCCGAGTCCGTGCCGGGGCCGAAGCGCTCGATCTCCTGGTCGGGGAAGCCCCGCCGGACCGCGCCCCAGTTGTCGACGGCGTTCTGCGGGCTCCAGATCTTGCCGAGCTCCTCGACGGTGAGGCACTCGGCGAAGTCGTTGTCGGGGTTCACGACGACGCTGAGCGCGTCGTTGGCCACGGTGATCTCCTCGAACTGCACGCCGCGCTGCTCGCAGGCGGCCTTCTCCTCCGCGTCGATCTGCCGCGAGGCGTCCGCGATGTCGGTCTCGCCGCGGCAGAACTTCTCGAAGCCGCCACCGGTGCCCGACGTCCCGACGGCGACGCGAACCTCGGGGTGCTCCCTCGAGAACAGCTCGGACGC
>DASZOA010000403.1:0-1854 GCA_035551055.1 Solirubrobacteraceae bacterium | reverse complement strand
AGGGCTCGGCGTCGATGATCCCCGACGGCGCCCCCGTTGTGGGGCCGAACCGCCCGACCTCCGGCGCGAGGCCGAGCAGCGTCGGCTCGAGCACGAACGCGACGAACAGCAGGCCGATGACCGCGACGACCTGGTTGCGGACGACCGCGCCGATGCCGACGCCGAGCGCGCCCGCGAAGGCGGCGACGAGCAGGTTGCGCCACAGCACGTCGACGACGTCGGAGAACGGCGCCGTCTCGAAGCCGCGCGCCGAGAGGATGACCGTGCTGACGACCATGATCGTCAGCGTCACGATCAGCGACAGCAGCGCGCCGGCCGCGGCGTAGGCGAGCATCTTGGCGGTCAGCAGGGCGATCCGGTCGGGTGCCGCGAGGAACGTGCTCGTGATCGTGCGGTGGCGCCACTCGCCGGCCATGCCCATGACGCCGAGCAGGACGATGAACAGCGCCGCGAAGTCGGCCGTGAAGAGGTCGCGCGCGTTCTCCGCGTTCCAGTCGTCGGCGAGCAGGCCGCTCAGCACGACGACGAGCAGCGACAGCGCCAGCGAGGCCGCGACGAGCGCGACGAACGTGCGGGTCGTGCGCAGCTTCAGCAGCTCGGCCTGCAGCAGGGCGCTCATGACGGCGACTCGCCACCGGTGAGCGCGAAGAACGCCTGCTCGAGCGAGCGCGCCCGCTGGCCGAGGCCGACGAGGTAGACGCCGCTGTCGTGCGCGATGACGCCGACCTCGTCGGGCGCCATCCCGGGCACGAGCAGCCCGCCGTCGGGCAGCGGCACGACGGCGTGCCCGGCGGACTGCAGCGCGCGCGCCAGCCGGTCGTCGTCCTGCGAGCGCACCTCCGTCGACGGCCCCTCGTCGCCGCCGAGCACCTGCTCGAGCGTCCCCTGCCCGCGCATCCGCCCGCGCGCGATCACGACGACGTCGTCGACGGACTGCGCGACCTCCGCCAGCAGGTGGCTGGAGACCAGGACGGCGCGGCCGCGCGCGGCCTGCTCGCGCAGCATCCCGCGCATCCAGGCGATGCCGGGCGGATCGAGCCCGTTCGTCGGCTCGTCGAGGATGAGCACCTCGGGATCTCCGAGCAGGGCCGACGCGATCGCCAGCCGCTGGCGCATCCCCATCGAGTAGCCCTTCACGCGCCGGTCGGCGTCCGGCGTCAGGCCGACGGCGTCGAGCACGGCCTCGACGCGCTCGAACGGATGGCGCCCGGTCACGGCGAGCACGCGCAGGTGGTTGCGCGCGGTGCGCCCGGGATGAAACGACGCGTCCTCGAGGACGGCGCCGACCTTCGTGCTCGGGCGCTCGAGCTGCTCGTAGGGGCGCCCGTCGAACGTCGCCGTCCCGCTCGTCGGCCGCACGAGGCCGAGCAGCGCGCGCAGCGTCGTGCTCTTGCCCGCGCCGTTGGGGCCCAGAAAGCCGGTCACGCGCCCGGCCTGCACGTCGAAGCTCAGGTCGTCGACGGCGAGCACGTGGCCAAAGCGCTTGGAGAGGCCGCGGATCTCGACGGGCGCCATTGCGCGGCCATGATGGCGGATGCGCATCGCTTTGCGGCTCGCGCTCCCGCGCGCCGCGGGCGGGCGGCGTGGCGCTGGTCGCGGCCCGATCCCGGTCGCTCAGCTCACCCGGCGGGCGCGCCGCGCGGGGGCGGCATCCGCGGCGTGGCGACGCGTACGCCGTCGCGGCCGCTCTGCTTGACCTCGTAGAGCGCCTGGTCGGCGCGCACGAGCACGCGCCGCGGCGCGTCGCCGGGCTCGATCGCGGCGATGCCGAAGCTCGCCGTCGTGCGCAGCTCCTGGCCGCCGGTGATGTAGACGCGCTCGCGGATTGTCTTGGCGATCCCCTCGGCGACGCGG
>DASZOA010000402.1:0-9041 GCA_035551055.1 Solirubrobacteraceae bacterium | reverse complement strand
CCCGTACCTCGGCCAGCCGCAGGTGCTCGAGCTCGCGCGCGAGCGCGACCTCGTCGTGACCGCCTACTCGCCGCTCGCGCAGGGCGCGGCGCTGCGCGACCCGGTCATCCGCGAGATCGCCTACGAGCACGGCAAGCGCCCCGCCCAGGTCGTGCTGCGCTGGCTGCTCGACCAGCCCAACGTCGCCGCGGTCCCCAAGGCCGCCGCGCGCGAGCACCGCGCCGCGAACCTGGAGGTCTTCGACTTCGAGCTGTCAGACGACGAGCGCGGCCGGATCGCCGGGCTCGAGCGCGGGTACCGCACGACCGATCCGGGCTGGGCGCCGGACTGGGACTAGGCCAGACCCGGCTCAGGGCTCCGGCGGGATGAGCAGCTCCTCGTCGCGCCAGTCGGGCTGCACCTCGTCGAGCGCCTCGGCCACGCGCGGATAGTCGGCCGGCAGCAGGACCATGCCGTTCGTGATCTCGGGCGGGTCGATGTCGAGGCGCTCGGCGAGGCGCTCCAGCACGTCTGCGACCTCGTCCTCGTCGGCTCCGCGGGCGACGGTCCAGACGGCCGGAGGGACTTCCATGGCGGGATCGTAGCGCCTCGCGGCCCGTCGGAGGACTCGGGCGGCGGCCCTGGCCATCTGTCGGGTCTGCGCAGGCCGTCGCTCAGGCGTGCGCCGGCCGCGGTCGATGCGCCCCCCGTGTTCGACGTCGACACTGCGCTCTGCACGCTCGTGCAGAACGGAGGCTCCGACCTCCACCTCAAGGTCAAGGTCCCGCCGCTGACGCGCGTCGACGGCGAGCTGCGCCCGATCGAGGGCGCCCCGCCGCTGACGATCGACGACACCGAGACCGCCGTGCGCACGATGCTGCACGACGCGGTCAAGCTCGACGAGCTGGCAACCGAGCACGAGGTCGACTTCTCGTACTCGATCGCCGGCATCGCGCGCTTTCGCGTCAACGCCTTTCGCCAGCGCGGCAGCCTGAGCCTCGTCTGCCGCGCGATCCCGCACTCGATCCGCACCGTCGCAGACCTCAAGCTGCCGCCCGTCATCTCCGAGCTGGCCGAGGAGGAGCGCGGGATCATCCTGTTGACCGGCACGACCGGCTCGGGCAAGTCGACGACGCTGGCGGCGATCATCGACCACATCAACACCCGCATGTCCAAGCACATCGTCACGATCGAGGACCCGATCGAGTTCCTGCACGTCGACAAGAGGTCGGTCATCAATCAGCGCGAGGTCGGTCAGGACACGCTGTCGTTCAAGCGCGCGCTGCGCCGCGTGCTGCGCCAGGATCCCGACGTCATCCTGATCGGCGAGATGCGCGACGAGGAGACCGTCCACACCGCGCTGAGCGCGGCCGAGACCGGTCACCTCGTGCTGTCGACCGTCCACACCGTCGACGCCGCCGAGACCGTCAACCGGATCATCGACTTCTTCCCGCCGCACATGCACCAGCAGGTGCGCGCGATGCTCGCCGGCACGCTGAAGGGCGTCATCTCCCAGCGCCTCGTGCGCTCGACTGACGGCGGCCGCGTCGCGACCTGCGAGATCCTGCGGATGACCGGACGCGTGCGCGACATGATCATGGACCCGCTGCAGACCGGCCGCCTGACCGAGGTCGTCGGCGAGGGCGCCTACTACGGGATGCAGACGTTCGACCAGGCGCTCTTCGACCACGTCAAGGCCGGCCGCGTCGATGTCGAGCAGGCGCTCATCGCGGCGACGAGTCCGCACGACTTCAAGCTCCTGCTCGCCGCCGACGGACGGCGCGGCACGACGATGAGCGACGTCGAGGCCGCCGAGGCGCGCCGGGCCGCGTAGCCGCACCGGACGCGCGACGGAGCGTCCACTAGCGTGTGGCGCCCGCCCGCGCCCCCGCCCAGAGAGGATCCCCGTGCAGAGCGATCTCGAGCAGTTCAGCGAGACGACCTCGACCGAGGCCTTCGCGCTGCAGAACCACAAGCTGCTGCGAGTCCGGCTCGACCGGGTGACGATCCAGGCCAAGCTCGGCTCGATGGTCGCCTACCAGGGCGAGGTGACGTTCGACCACGCCGGCGCCGGCGGGCTCGGGCGGCTCGTCAAGAAGGTCGCCACCGGCGAGGGTCAGTCGCTGATGAAGGTCTCCGGCCGCGGCGAGGTGTTCCTCGCGGACGCCGCGCAGGACATCCACCTGCTGTACCTGCAGGACGACCGCATCACGGTCAACGGGCGCAACGTGCTGGCCTTCGACGACGGCATCGACTGGGACATCGAGCGCGTCAAGAGCGTCGCCGGCATGGTCGGAGGCGGGCTGTTCAACACGAGGCTGCAGGGCACGGGCTGGGTCGCCGTGCTCAGTGACGGACCGCCGGTGCGGCTCGACGTCGCGCAGGCTCCGACGTTCGCCGACGCGCAGGCCGCGGTCGCCTGGTCGGCCGGCGTGACGACCTCGCTGAAGACCGACGTCAAGCTCAAGAGCCTGATCGGCCTCGGCTCCGGCGAGACCTTCCAGATCGCGTTCGGCGGCGAGGGCTGGGTGCTCGTCCAGCCGTCGGAGGGCCGCATCGACGTGACCGCCAGGAGCGGCTCGTCGCTTTCCGGCTGACGCCAAATCCCTCACCACGCCATTGCTTCAGTCGGTAAAGTGTCCGGCATGGACGACACCTGCCCCGTCTGCAAGACGGCGGAGATCGTGTGCGGCAAGTGGACGCTGCTGCTGATCCGCGACCTGGCGGAGGGCCGCTCGCGCTTCTCCGAGCTCGAGCGCTCGCTGCAGGGGATCAGCCCGCGCACGCTCTCGCTGCGCCTGCGCGCGCTCGAGGAGGAGGGGATCGTCGAGCGTGAGACGTTTCCCGAGGTCCCGCCGCGCGTGGAGTACCAGCTGACGGAGAAGGGCCGCGCGCTGCTGCCGATCATCGACGACATGCGCGCCTACGGCGCGCAGTGGCTAGGCGCGGGCTGCGGCGACCTCGCGCCCGCCGGCGCGAGCGTCGACGCCGCGGCCGCCTAGCTCCTGCTCGCGCGCGCGCCGGTCGCGCCGCGCGCTCCACGCCAGGACCGGGCGCTCGAGCGCAAACCAGCTAAGCGCCGCGACGGCGAGCGCGGGGACGAGCGCGACCACGGTGCCGAGCACGGGGTCCAGCGGCAGCAGGCCGTGGCCGCGCAGGGTCATCAGCACGGGCACGTGCCACAGGTAGAAGCCGTAGGAGATCGTGCCCATCGCCGCCAGCGCGCGGCCACCGACGACGCGGCTGCGCTGCGCGCCCGCGAGCGCCGCGACGATCAGCGCGAAGCCCGCCGCCGACGGGAGGTCGCGCAGGATCACGAACAGGGCGGTCGCGTCGACGCCGCTGGCCGGCGCCGCGGCCTTCGTCAACGCGTCGGCCGCGACCAGCGCGACGCCGGCGGCGATCATGCTGCGCTTCGTGCGCAGGTCGATCGCGCGGGCGTGCAGCGCCAGCGCGGCGAGCATCCCGAGCGCGAAGTAGGGGAGCATCGCGGCGAGCGTCTTGGAGAACGTCATGCCCAGGCCCCGCCCGGCGATCGACCAGTTGTAGGCGATGCCGAGCGCGAGCAGGGCCAGCGGACCGAGCGCCTGCGCCCAGCGCCGCGGTGGCAGCCGCAGGGCGAGCCAGCCGACGACCGGCAGCAGCGCGTAGAAGGAGACCTCGACGGCCAGCGACCACATCGGCGGGTTGAGCTTCATGACGCTGGCCGGCGAGAAGTTCTGACCGAAGACGAGGAACAGCGGCAGCTCGTCGGCCGGCGGCAGCCGCAGCCCAGGCGTCCCGCGCAGGCCCCACAGCAGCACGATCGAGCCCGCGAGCGCCAGGTAGTAGGCGGGCAGGATGCGCGCCGCGCGCGCGCGCACGTAGCGGCGCAGGTCCGGCGGCCGCCCCGTGCCGAGCGCGGCGGCGAACCAGGCGCGCGAGAGCAGGAAGCCCGACAGCACGAAGAACAGCACGACGCCCAGGCGCAGCTCGTGCACGGCGTAGTCGCCGAGCGACGAGCGGTCGGTCGCATCCGGCGCGGGCTTCGTGTACAGCCACGCGTGGAAGACGAACACCGACAGCGCCGCGAGCCCGCGCAGGCCGTCGAGCGCTGAGGACCGCCGGTCGTCCTTCGTCTGCGAGGCGTCCGCCGTCAGCGTGACGTCGGCCGCATGCATGTTCGCGCCGATGCTAGCGGGCGGGTGTGCGCCGGCACGCCGCATGGCAGGATGGCGCGATGAACCGGGCCGCCCAGAAGCGCTGGATGCAGCACTCCAGCGACGTGCTCCGACGGGCCGGGCTGCGGGCGAGCGCGGGTCGAACGGCGGTCGTCGAGCTGCTCGCGCGCCAGAGTTGCCTGCTGACAGCGCAGGAGATCGCCGACCAGCTGCGCGAGCAGGGAAGCGCCGGCTCGACCGCGACCGTCTACCGGGCGCTGGAGACGCTGCACGACCTCGGGCTCGTGCGACGCTTCGACTCCGAGGGGCTCGCGCGCTACGAGCCTGTCGACCCGTCCGGCGAGCATCACCACCACATCGTGCTCGAGCCCAGCGGCGACGTCGTGCCCTTCGACGACGCCGAGCTCGAGCGCGCGATCGCCGGCATCGGCCAGCGGCTCGGGCTCGTCGTCACGAGCCACGAGGTCATCCTGCGCGCGCGGCTGGTCGACGAGCCGCCCGAGTCGGACTGAGGTCGCACCGGCGCCAGTGCCGTTGCAGGGAGCAGGAGCAGAGCGCGGCGGGGCGAACGCCTCCGACCATGCGCCACCGCCCGCTGCACGCCGCCCTCAGCGCGTTCGCCGACGAGTGCGCGTGGCAGCTCGCCGAGGAGACCGCCGAGGGCGCCGAGGTGCCGTTCGAGATCATCGAGTCGCGCGGCACGCGGCGCGGCACGCCGCTGTACTGCTACCGGCCGCTGACCGACAGCTTCATCCGCGACCGCGCCGGCGGCCTGCAGCGGGTGCCGTCCTATCCGGCGGCGGCGCGGGCGCTGGCGGCGCTCGACGGCGTCGGCGACTACCTGCGCGCGCAGGGCGAGCCGCGCGCGCCGGTCGATCCGCGCGAGCGCGCGGACGCTGCGCTGTGCGTCTTCGTCAGCCGCGTCTTCAGCGAGGCGACCGAGTTCGTCATCACGCCCGAGCGGTTCGACCGCGCCTACCGCGAGCTCGAGGACGCGCTGCTCGACGGGCGCGCCGAGGCGGTCGTCGTCTCGCCGCTGCTCGGCCTGCGGCTCGTCTCCGCCGAGCTGCCGCTCGGCCAGGGGCTGTCGCTGATCCGCGGCGAGGAGCTGCCCGACGCGCCGGCCGAGGCGGTCTGGCCCGCGGGCTGCGACGAGCCGGCCGTGCTCGCCTGTCTGGCGCTGACCGACGACGCCGGCGCGCCGGCGCCGCTGAGCGAGGCGGCCGTGCGCTTCGGTCGCCTGCTCACCGCGCTGCGCCTCTACGACCCCGTGCGCGTCGCGTTCGCGCCGATCGCCTGGGCGCGCACCGGCGCGGGCCCGTGGGCGCTCGGCGACCTCGGCGCCGGCGGGCGCCCGAGCGGCGTGCTGACGATCTGCGAGGAGGCCGAGGACGAGCTGCGCGCGTTCTGCAACCTCGTCGCGCGTCGCACGCCGCGCGCCGGCGAGCTGGCGTGGGCGCTGCGCCGCTTCGAGCTGGGCTGCGAGCGCGTGAGCGCGTTCGAGGCGCTGACCGACCACCTGCTCGGGCTGCGGGCGCTGCTCGAGCCCGAGGGCCCGCAGAGCGGTCGCCTCGCCGGGCGCGTCGCGGCGCTCTGCGCCACGCCCGAGCAGCGCCTTGCGGTCACCGAGCGGGTCGCCCACGCGGCGTCGCTGGAGCGCGCCATCGTCGCCGGGCTCGCGCCGCTGGACGGCGGCGTCGAGAAGCTGCTGGGCGAGATCAGCGGCCACCTCCGCGCGCTGCTGCGCGACGTGCTGTGCGGTCATCTGGACTCCGACCTGCGCTCGCTGGCCGATCAGCTGCTGGCGGAGTCGAGCACCGCGGCCTGAGGCGCATGCGGCTCCGCCGCATGTTAAGTGCCCGCGAACGCGGGGTAGGCGGCCAACGGCTGGTCGGCTGCGGCTCGTGCTCGCGGGCTCGCCGCTCGCCCGGCGGGACGAACGTGGCCACTTGTGCGACAGCCGGACGTGCTGAGGACGCGGAGCCTGCCCGGACCGCCCGCCTCGTCGATCGCGCCGGCATGCTGCCCGAGCGCGAGATGTTTCGCCGTGCCGCCGCCGGCGATCGGCGCGCGCGCGACGAGCTGGCGACGCGCTTCATGCCGCTCGCGCGCTCGCTGGCGCTGCGCTACCGGCGGTCCAGCGAGCCGCTCGAGGACCTGCTGCAGGTCGCGTCGCTGGGCCTGATCAAGGCGATCGACCGCTTCGACCCGGGCCGCGCGGTCGCGTTCTCCTCGTACGCGGTGCCGACGATCCTCGGCGAGATCAGGCGCTACTTCCGCGATCACACGTGGGCGGTGCGCGTGCCGCGCGGCCTGCAGGAGCTCTCCGTGCGCGTCGACCGCGCCGTCGGCGAGCTGTCGGAGAAGCTGCATCGCCAGCCGTCGATCATGGAGATCGCCGGTGCCGTCGGCGCCACCGAGGAGGAGGTGCTCGAGGCGCTGCAAGCCGGCGCCGCCTACCACGCGGTCTCGTTCGAGACGCCCACCGGCGGTTCGGGGGAGGACGTCGCGACCGTCGCCGACTCCCTCGGCGGCGACGAGCACGGCTTCGATCGCGCCGAGGAGCGCGCGGTGCTCGCGGGCCTGCTGAAGGCGCTCAGCGCGCGAGAGCGCCAGGTGCTGAGGATGCGCTTCGCGGACGACATGACGCAGGCGGAGATCGGCACACGCGTCGGCGTCAGCCAGATGCAGGTCTCGCGGATCGTCCGCCAGGCCCTGCAGCGCCTGCGCGACGCGGCCGAGCGGTCGCCGCAGAGCGCCTGATCCCCCGCGCCTCGGCGCGGGGCCATCGTGCACCTCGCCTCCCACGAGCGACGACGCGCACACGACCGACGCAGCGAGGACCTGGGGAGGCGGTCTTCCGGCCGTAGGTCTTCTCATACGAGGTGGGCTCACCTACACTCCCGCGCCCGGGGGCACCCGGGGCAGCGCTAGGGGAAGACGGCGCCTCGAAGTGGGAGGGGAGAGGTCATGAGGAGAAGCACTGCCGGCACCGCGCTCGTGGCGCTGTGCCTGGTGTTCGCGGCCCTGGCCGAGGGGGCGTTGGGGGCGCCGCGCAGCTCGCCGTTCGACGTCGCCCGCGACGGCGGCGGCGGACCCGCCGCGGGATCCGCCGTGCTGGCGCCGCTCACGGCGGGCCTGCCGGCGACCGAGAAGAACGTCGAGCTCGTCGGCAAGCTCGAGCTCAGCGGACAGTTCGGCAACGTCGACCCGGGACAGATCGCCGACCTCAGCCACAGGGGCGACTACGCGTACCTGAACTCCTGGCAGAGCCGGACGCGCGAGGCCTGCGATCGCGGCGGCGTGTTCGTCGTCGACATCAGGGACCCGGCCAACCCCAGGGAGGTCGGCTTCATCCCTTCGCCGCCCGGCTCGTATCCCGGCGAGGGCAGCCAGGTCGTGTCGCTCGACACCCCGCACTTCAAGGGCGACCTGCTGACGATCAACAACGAGTGGTGTCCCACGTCCGGGACTCCGGCCACGCGCCACGGCGGCGTCACGCTCGTCGACGTGACGAATCCGCTCGAGCCGGTCGTGCTCGCACAGGGTTTCGGCGACGTCACCCCGCCGGCCGCGATCCCCGGCGTCAAGACCAGCCCCGTGCACACCTCGCACAGCGCGTTCACCTGGCAGGCCGGCCGCAAGGCCTACACCGTCTTGGTCGACAACCAGGAGTTCGCCGACGTCGACATCGCCGACGTGACGAACCCCCGCGCGCCGGTCATGATCAACGAGCTCGATCTGCTCGATCCCGGCACGATCTCCGGCGGCGTCGTCTCGGGCAGCGCGTTCGGAGACGACGTGTTCCTGCACGACATGGTCGTCAAGGAGATCGGCGGCCGGCAGATCCTGCTGGCCTCCTACTGGGACGGGGGCTATGTGCAGCTCGACGTCACCGACCCGACGGACGTCGGCTTCATCAACGACACCGACTTCGCGCCATCGGACCCCGTCTTCCCGGGCTTCGCCCCGCCGGAGGGCAACGCCCATCAGGCGGAGTTCTCGCACGACGATCGCTTCGTCGTCGCCGCCGACGAGGACTTCACGCCGTTCCGCGGGCGGCTGACGAACGCCGCCGGCGCCGGCTTCAACTTCGCCGAGCCGACGGACGCGCGCACGAACATCGCCGGGCTGCCGGGCGGCCGGCTCGTGTCGGAGTCGGTCACGTTCGTCGGGCGCGCCTGCACGCTGAGCGGCACGCCGACCGTGGACACCGTTCCGCCGGCGCCGGCGCCGGCAGACGCCGATCCGGCGACGCGGCGCGTGGCGGTCATCGAGCGCGGGCTGTGCACCTTCGACGAGAAGGTCCAGGCCGTCGAGGCGGCCGGCTACGAGGCGTTCGTGATCTTCAACAACGCTGGGCGGCCTGACGGCGACCCACTGCTGACGAACGGCTCGATCGACGCGGCGGAGGTTCCGGGCGCAAGCGACCTGCCGGGCGGCTTCATGACGCGGGCCGACGCGCTCGCCGGCCTGTTCGGCGGCAGCGTTCCGGCGGTCGGCACCGTGGGCTCCGCGCTCACGATCTCCACGGCGTTCGACGGCTGGGGCTACGCGCACCTGTACGACAGGGCGACCGCGGCCGAGCTGGACCAGTGGGCCGTGCCCGAGGCGCGCGACGAGCGCTACGCGATCGGCACGCGCTTCGGCGACCTGAGCATCCATGAGGTCGCGACCGATCCGGCGGCGCCCCTGGCGTACGTGTCGTACTACCACGCCGGCTTCCGGGTGCTGTCGTTCGGCGACGGCCGGCTCAGGGAGGTCGGGCGCTTCATCGACGAGCGCGGCAACAACCTGTGGGGCGTCGACGTCGCGAGCGACCGGCGCGGCGGCAGGCTGGTCCTCGCCTCCGACCGCGACTACGGCCTGTACGTGTTCCGCTACACCGGCCCGGGAGCCTGT
>DASZOA010000401.1:0-3994 GCA_035551055.1 Solirubrobacteraceae bacterium | reverse complement strand
GGGATGCCGTTCGCGCCGCAGAAGAACGCGCATCCGGCGCTGCACGTCGACGACGTCGCGGCGGCGCGCAGGGAGCTGGAGGCCAAGGGCGTCGAGTTCCAGGGCGACACGCTGGACACGGGCGTCTGCCACATGGCCCTGTTCACCGACCCCGACGGCAACGACCTCATGCTGCACAGCCGCTACGCGCCGCGGGAGTGAGCGCGGCGCCGGCGCTGACGGGTCATCCTCGGGTGCCTCGACCCGCCGGCTTAGCCCTCGCTCACGGCAGCTTCTTGCCCGGGTTCAGCAGCCCCTTCGGATCGAGCGCGTCCTTGATCGCGCGCTGCGCCGCGACGGCCGCGGGCGCCCATTGGCGCGCAAGCTGCCCCCGCTTGAGCACGCCGATCCCGTGCTCGCCGGTCACGCTGCCGCCGAGCCGCAGCGCGAGCTCGAACAGCTCCTGCGCGGCCGCGTCGGCCCGCTCGCGCTGGGCGGCGTCGTCGGGGTCGAGCAGGAACGTCGCGTGGAGGTTGCCGTCGCCGGCGTGCCCCCAGGAGCACGCCTCGAGGCCGTGGCGCGCGCCGATCCGGACGGTCTGCGCGATCGCCTCGGCGAGCCGGTCGACCGGCACCGCGATGTCCTCGGAGAGCTTCGCGCCGCGGGCCGCGGTGACGGCGAGCGCGACGCCGTCGCGCCAGCGCCAGATCGCGCGCGCCGCCCGGTCCGCAGGCGTGTGCAGCGCGACGGCGTCGGGCGCGAGCGCCTCGCGCAGCTCCTCGCGCACGCGCGCCGCCTCCTGCGCGCTGCCGTCGGCCTCGGCGACGACGACGAACCCGCGCAGGGCGCCACCGGGGAACGCGGCACCGGCGGCGCGGATCGCGCCCTCGTCGAAGAACTCGAGCGCCGCGGGGACGATCCCGCTCGCGAGGACGCGCAGCAGCGCCGCGCAGCCGGTCGCGGTGTCCGGGTAGGCCGCGACGACCGCGAGCTGCGCCTCGGGCGCGGGCGCGAGCCGCAGCCAGGCCGCGGTGACGATCCCGAGCGTGCCCTCCGAGCCGGTCAGCAGCGCCCGCAGGTCGTAGCCGGCGACGTCCTTGCGCAGCGGGCCGCCGACGCGCACGAGCTCGCCGGGCGCGAGCACCGCCTCGATGCCGGTCACCCAGTCGCCGGTCACGCCGTACTTGAACGCGTGCGGCCCGCCGGCGTTCGTGGCGATCGTCCCGCCGAGCTGGGACTGCTCGGGGGCGCCGGGGTCGGGCGGGAAGTACAGCCCGCTCTCGCGCGCGCGCCGCGCGATCGTCGCGGTCGTGACGCCGGCCTCGGCCTCCATCCGCCACAGTCCGGGCTCCAGGGAGCGAACCGCGTCAAGGCGCTCCAGCGAGACCGCGACCGCGTCACGGTCGAGCACGGCGGCGCCGCCGGCCAGCCCGCTGCGACCGCCGACGGGGACGATCGCGACGCCGCGCTCGTAGCAGCACATCACGACCGCGGCGACCTCGTCGGCGCTGGCGGGGCGAACGAGCGTCGCGGGCACGCCGGGCAGCACGACGTCGCCGACGGCCACGCCGCGCTCGACGTGCTCGCGTCCGACGATCCGCTCGAGCGCCTCCATCCGCTTGGGATGTTGACGGCCGCGCACGACCGCGCCGAAGCACGTCCCGCCGTGTCTAGTCTCACAGAGCGATGCCCGAGGGCGACACCATCCACTACGCGGCCCGGCGCATCCGGCCGCTCGTCGAGGGGCGGATTCCGGAGATCGCCCACCCCGGCCCGCGGCTGCGCGGCGAGCGCTGGCCCGAGAAGCTCGCCGGCCGCGCCGTCACCCGCGTCGACGCGCACGGCAAGCACCTGTTCGTGCACTTCGAGGGCGAGCTGGCGATCCACTCGCACCTGCGGATGACCGGCTCGTGGGGCACCTACCGCGCCGGCGAGCGCTGGCGGCGCGCCGTTCGCCGCGCCTGGCTCGTCCTGCGAACCGACGCGGGCGAGGCGGTCCAGTTCGACGGCCCCGTGCTCGAGCTGCTGACGGAGTCGCGCACCCGCTTCGACCGGCGACTGGCGATGCTCGGCCCCGACATCCTCGCGCCCGAGCTCGACGAGCGCGGCGTCCTGCGACGGCTGCGCGAGGACGACCAGACGCGGCCGATCGGCGACGCCCTGCTCGACCAGCGCACGATCGCGGGCATCGGCAACCTCTGGAAGTGCGAGGCCTGCTTCGCCGCGGCGATCGATCCGTGGCGCCCGACCGGCCGCGTCAGCGACGACGAGGCGCTGGCGATCGTCCGCGCGGCGCGGCCGCCGATGCAGCGGTCGGCGCACGACGGCATGCAGGACGCCCATCGCGTCGTCTACGGCAGGTCCGGGCGTCCGTGCCCGCGCTGCGGCACGCCGATCCACAGCCGCCACCAGGGCGACGACAACCGCCTGACCTACTGGTGCCCGGGGTGCCAGCGGTGAGCCGCGCCCCGCGCAACACGCGCGCCCTGCGCCGCGTCGGCCACCGGGGCGCCGACCACATCGCCCCCGGCAACACGTTCGGGTCCTTCGAGGCGGCGCTCGACCACGGCGTCGACATGATCGAGTTCGACGTCTTGCCCGAGCGCCCCGACGGCAGCGGCGAGCTGCTGCTCGCGCACGACTGGGAAGACGCCGCGCGGCGCACGCCGCACACGCTCGACGAGGGGCTCGCCCACTTCGGTGCTGCCGGGTACAACGGCATCGAGCTGCTCGTCGACCTCAAGACGCACGGCTACGAGGAGCGCGTCGTCGCCGCGCTGGAGGAGCACGGGCTCACCGACCGCGTCCTGATCTCGACGACCGAGGACCGCTCGCTGGAGTTCCTGCGCCACCGCCACCCGCAGATCGCTCTGAGCTGGTCGGTGCCGCGGATGCGGCGCAACCCGCTGAACAACCCCGTGACGGCGCTGCCCGCGGTCGCCGTCCTGACCTACGTGCGCCGCGCCCTGCCCGGCGTCGCCGCCAACCGCATCCGCCGCGGCGAGATCGACGCGCTGACGGCGCACTGGCGGCTCGTCACCCAGCGGCTGGCCGACGCGGTCCGCCGCGCCGGCGGCGAGCTCTACGTGTGGACCGTCGACGACCCGCGGCGGATCGAGCGGCTGGAGCTGATGGGCGTCACCGGCGTGATCTCCAACGACCCGCGCCTGTTCGGCTGAACGTGGTTGCGACGGTGCCGTGCGGCTCTGTTGTGACGATCCGCGCGCGAGTCTGCGTTCGCGCGCGTTGTCCTGTCATGTGACGGCGATCGGCATCGACGCCGTCAAGGGGGTTGGGCTCAAGCGTCCGGTGACTGGACGCAACGTCCAAAGCCCCGGCGATCGCCCCGCCTGATGCGGTCGGCGCGCGCGCCCCTACGCGCGGATCGTGCAGGTCGAGGCCGAGTAGCCCGGCGGATCGGCGCCGGCGTCGGAGCGGTGGCCTCTGCGGGTGCGGGCGCGCGCGCGCCGCACCACCTCGCCGTCGTCGGTCCGCCACTGGAAGTAGACGAGGCCGCGCAGCAGCACGTCCTGGCCCATCGGGTCGATCCTCAGCGAGCGGCCGTACTGCCGCGTTCGGCGGCCCCTGCCCACGCGCAGCCAGCCCGAGTCGCCGCCCTCGGCGACGCGCTGCCAGAGCCTGTCCGTCTCGGAGTAGTACTCGACGACGAAGCGCATGTAGCGCACGTTCCGGCGGCTGCGCGCTCCCGGCATCGAGCCGCGGATCCCGATCGTGTTCGGCGCGCTCGCCGTGTCGCAGACGTTGACGGTCGCCCAGAGGTCGGTGGAACGAGCGTGCGCCGTCGTCGCCGGTCCGACGATCAGCGCAAGCAGCGTGATGATCTGCACGCCGCGACGTAGGAGTCGCATGAGCGGCGCTCTGAGCATGGCAATACCCGTGAACACATCGGCCGGGAGCTTCGATGCGCTGTACGCGACAGCGCGCACGACCTGTATGCGTACGTTCGCACGCCGCTCTGCGACGACGCAAGCGCCGAGGACGTCGCGGCGCTGGC
>DASZOA010000400.1:0-2293 GCA_035551055.1 Solirubrobacteraceae bacterium | reverse complement strand
GCGCACGAGCGCGCCGGTGCCGGTCGGCGCGTCGCTCGTCGTGACGCCGAGGAACGGGCGCTCGATCTCGCGGCCGGCCTTCAACGCGGGCAGGATCTCCTTCGCGGTGTCGATCGGGATCGCGAAGCCGACGCCGTCGTTGGCCCCCGTCGCCGAGGCGATCTGCGCGTTGACGCCGATGACCCGACCGGAGGCGTCGAGCAGCGGGCCGCCGGAGTTGCCGGGGTTGATCGCCGCGTCGGTCTGCACGGCGTTGTCGATCGGGAAGCGGGCGGGGGAGGTGATCGAGCGCCCGATCGCCGAGATCACGCCGGCGGTCAGGGTGCCCTCCAGGCGGTACGGGCTGCCGATCGCGATCGCCGGCTCGCCGACCTTCAGCTCGCGCGAGGAGCCGAGCGGCAGCGGCTCGAGGTCGCGATCGCCGTCGACCTTCAGCAGCGCGAGGTCGGTCTCGGGATCGGTGCCGGCCACGCGCGCGGTGACCGGCGCGCCCTCGGAGAAGCGCACGCGGACGCGGTCGGCGTCCTCGACGACGTGGTAGTTGGTGAGGATGTGGCCGTCCTCGTCGATGACGAAGCCCGAGCCCGTCCCGCCCTGGCCCGCCACCTGCGTCTCGACGGAGACGACGCCGGGACTGACGCGCTCGTAGAGCGCCGAGACGTCGGGCGCGGCGCTCGCGCCGCGAGGCGATGCCGCCGCGCCTTCCCGGCCGCCGTTCGTCGTCGTGGCCGCAGGCGCGCGCGTGGCGTCGTCGGCGGCGGTGTCGTTCTGCGCGTCGAAGACCCCGGCGACCGCGAGCGCGCTGAACGGCAGCGCGACGGCGAGCGCGCCGAGCAGCGCGGCGAGGAAGTGCGAGGTGCGTCGGTCGTCTCTCATGGTCGGATATTGAAGGCGATGGCGCTCAACTGCGGCTCACCGCGTCGTAAGAGTTCTCTTACGCGGCCCGACGAGCCGGGGCGAGCCTCCGTACCCTTGCCGGTATGTCGACTCAAGAGCGCTTGACCGTCGCCCCGATCGTCGGCCCGGACGATCCGCGGCGCTTCACCGACTCGGGCATCGAGATCCAGCAGCTCTACACCGAGGACGACCTACCGGCCGATCTCGACCTGGGCGAGCCCGGATCCTTCCCGTACACGCGCGGCGTGCATCCGGAGATGTACCGCAAGCGCCCGTGGACGATGCGCCAGTACGCGGGCTACGCGTCGGCGACGGAGTCCAACGAGCGCTACAAGTACCTGCTCGCGCACGGCTCGACGGGGCTGTCGATGGCGTTCGACCTGCCGACGCAGCTCGGCCTGGACTCCGACGACCCGCGCTGCCTGGGCGAGGTCGGGCGCACGGGCGTGTCGATCGACACGATCGACGACATGCGCACGGTCTTCGACGGCATCCCGCTCAACGAGATCTCGACCTCGATGACGATCAACGCGCCGGCCACCGTGCTGCTGGCGCTGTACTCGCTCGTCGGCGAGGAGCAGGGTGTGCCGCTGCACGAGCTGCGCGGCACGACGCAGAACGACGTGCTCAAGGAGTACATCGCCCGCGGGAACTTCATCTACCCGCCCGAGGGCACGATGCGCCTGACCACCGACCTGTTCGCGTACTGCCAGGAGCTCGTGCCGAAGTGGAACACGATCTCGATCTCGGGCTACCACTTCCGCGAGAAGGGCTGCTCGGCGGTGCAGGAGGTGGCGTTCACGCTGTGCAGCGCGATCGCCTACGTCAACGCCGCGCTCGACGCGGGCCTGGAGGTCGACGAGTTCGCGCCGCGCCTGGCGTTCTTCTTCAACGGCCACAACAACGTCTTCCAGGAGGTCGCGAAGTTCCGCGCCGCCCGCCGCATGTGGGCGCGCATCATGCGCGAGCGCTTCGGCTCCGAGAACGAGCGCTCGCAGACCATCCGCTTCCACACCCAGACCGGCGGGGTGACCCTCGCCGCCCAGCAGGCCGAGAACAACATCGTGCGCGTCGCGCTCCAGGGGTTCGCCGCGGTCTGCGGCGGGACCCAGTCGCTGCACACCAACGGCTTCGACGAGGCGCTCGCGCTCCCGACCGAGCGCGCCGCGCGCATCGCCCTGCGCACGCAGCAGATACTCGCGCACGAGTCCGGCGCCACCGACACCGTCGACCCGCTCGCCGGCTCCTATTTCATCGAGAACCTCACCGACGAGATCCAGGAGCGCGCCGAGGAGCTGATGCGCAAGGTCGAGGAGTCGGCCTGGGGCTACGAGGAGCGCTACCGCACCAAGCAGGACATCGTCGTGGTCGCGCTCGGCCTTGAACGCGGTCAGGC
>DASZOA010000399.1:0-1713 GCA_035551055.1 Solirubrobacteraceae bacterium | reverse complement strand
GCCCGACGCCGATGCTGCTGCTCATGGCCTTCACCATGACGGTGCCGATGGTCGCCTGGATGCGGCGCATGCGCCACGGGTGGCGGCCGAGCGCGGAGATGGCCGCCTCGATGATCGTGCCCGCCCTCGGCGTCGTCGCGCTCTTCGAGGGCGCGGTCGTCGACGACGTGAGCGCGCTGCTGATCGTCGAGCACGTGGCCATGCTCGCGGCGATGTTCGGGGTCATGCTGCTCCGGCCGGAGGAGTACTCCCACCACCAGCCGGCCGGGCACGAGCCGCCGCAGCACGCCGTCGAGCACGGCGCCGCGGCCTGAGCGACGGCACCTGCTGCGATCGGCCCACCGCGCCGAGCGCAGCAGGTCTGCCGCCGCCTACGAGCTCGAGCCCGCCGCGAGCGCTTCGCGGGCGGCCGCCTCGGCCTCCTCGAGCTGCGCCTCGACGAGGTCCAGGCCGCTCTCCCAGAAGCCGGGGTCGGCGAGGTCGATGCCGACGATCCGGGCGAGCTCCTCGGGGCTGCGCGAGCCGCCGGCGCGCAGCAGCTCGAGGTAGCTCGGCACGAACGACTCGCCCTCGTCGACGTAGCGCCGGTAGATCGACAGCGCGAGCAGCTGGCCGTAGGCGTACGCGTAGACGTAGCCGGGGGTCGAGATGAAGTGCGGCACGTAGGACCACCAGGAGCGGTAGCCGCCGGTGAGCTGCACGCTGTCGGCGAGCATCTCCTCCTGCGACTGCGCCCACAGCTCGTTCAGGCGGTCGACGGACAGCTCGCCCTCCTCGCGGCGGGCGGTGTGCACGAGCTCCTCGAAGCCGTTCATCGCGGTCTGGCGAAAGACGGTCGCGATCGAGCCCTCGATCGACTCGGCCAGCAGCGACAGGCGCGACTCCGGCGTCGGCGCCCGGTCGAGCAGGCGCCCGAAGACGAGCGCCTCGCCGAACACCGAGGCGGTCTCGGCGAGCGTCAGCGGCGTGCTCTGCTCCAGCAGGCCGCGCGGGCGGGCCAGCTCGGCGTGCAGGCCATGTCCCATCTCGTGGGCGAGGATCAGCACGTCGCGGCGCTTGGCGGTGTAGTTGAGCATGAGATAGGGGTGCTCGGATGGGACCGTGTAAGCGGCGAAGGCGCCGCCGCGCTTGGCCGGCCGCGGCGGGGCGTCGATCCGGCGCTCGTCGAAGAACGCGCGCGCCGGGTCGCCGAGCTCGGGGGTGAAGTCGGCGTAGGTCTCGAGCACGAGCGCCTTGGCGTCCTCCCAGTCGACGGGCTCGTCGTCCTGGGTGACGGCCGCCATGCGGTCGTAGTCGGCCAGCCGCTCGATGCCGAGCAGCTGCGCCTTCAGGCGATACCACCGGCGGGCGAGCTCGTAGCGGTTGCGCACTGCGGCGATCAGCGCCTGGACGGACTCGTCCGAGGCCTCGTTGGCCAGGTTGCGCGCGGCGAGCCAGTGGTCGTAGCGGCGCAGGCGGTCGTCGACGGCCTTGTCGTGCACCAGCGTGTTGAAGATGTAGGCCCGCGTTCGCAGGCCCGGGGCGAGCGCGGCCGTGACCGCCTCGGCGCTGGTGCGACGGACCTCGCGATCTGGCGACATCAGCCGCGCGAGCGCGGCGTCGAGCGCGACCGGCTCGTCCTCGTCGGGCAGCGCGACCTGCAGCGCGGAGACCTGCTCGCTGAACAGGCGCACCCACGCCGAGCGGCCGGAGATCGACTTCTCGGAGAGGATC
>DASZOA010000398.1:0-4585 GCA_035551055.1 Solirubrobacteraceae bacterium | reverse complement strand
GACGGCGTCTTCACCGTCCGGTCGAGTCCGTCCAGCCGGCGCTCTCATCCGCGCCCCGGCTGTCTTCTGATCCTGACACCGCATTAGCGAGGTACCTCTCCACATGAGCAGGCGACACTCACGTGTTCTCGTCTCCGCCGTCGTCATCGCTTCCGGGCTCATGGCCGCGGCGCCGGTATCGCCTGCGACCGCACAACGCGGGCGAGCGGCCCAGCTCGCGCCGTCCCCCCTGTCGCCGCTGCGCGTCGGGCCGAACTACCCGCTGAACTTTCCGGCGAGCATCCCGATCTACGGCCGCGACGCGGTCGGGCTCGCGGTGAACCCGAGGAACCCGAGGCATATCGTCGCGGTGTACAGCGACTACAAGACGCTGTGGTGCGAGGTGGTCGTGTCGACCGACGGCGGGCGCAGGTGGCGCCGCACGCGGCTGCAGGCCCCGCGGGGCTTCGTCCGTCCGCCATGCACCGTGGGCGACCACCTGGCCAACTTCGTCGACGGCGGCATCGCCTTCGGCAAGGGCAACCGCGTCTACGTGACCTTCGCCACCGGCCTCGTCAATCCCGACGGCAGCCAGCAGGGCATGTCGGTGCTCGTCGCGCGCTCGAACAACGGCGGGCGCTCCTTCAGCACGGGCTTCCTCGCCCTGCCCGGCGGAGCCGACCCCGAGGCCGGACCGAACTACACGCTTCCGAAGCTCGTCGTCAAGCCGGGCCGCGGCGCGACCGAGGATCGCATCCACGTCGTCGCCAACTCCGAGGAGACCGAGCCGCGGATCAACCCCGAGCTGCGGGCCGAGCCGCAGGAGCTGCAACGGGTGGTCGTCACGACCTCGAATAACGGCGCGCGCACGTGGAGCCCGCCCGTAATCGCCAGCGCGCCCGGGCAGTCCTCGATCGAGGTCACCGAACCCGTCCTCGGCAGGAACGACACGCTGTATGTCGGGTGGCGCACGCGCAACCCCGCCGCAACGCCCGGCCGCTACCTGCCCGAAGGCACCGTGGTCGTCGCGCGTTCGAGCGACCAGGGCAGGACCTGGACGCGCACGACGGCCGCGGGCGTGCGCGGCTTCGTCTACACGGGGCCGGTCTCGCCTCCGTACTCCCGGTCGCCGACGACGTTCGACGCCTCGACGTTCCCGCGGCTGGCCGCCGACCCGAAGTCCGGCAACGTCTACCTCGCCTACGGCAACGGCGAGGTCCCGCTGTCGCAGGGCAGGACCGTGCGGGCGGCCGACCACTTCATCCACAACAACATGGACGTGTACTTCCAGCGCTCCACGGACGGTGGCGTGACCTGGTCCGATCCCGCTCGCCTGAACGGACAGGCGCCGATCCAGTTCGAGATCACCCAGACGCGTCACCCGACGATGTCGGTCGCGCCGAACGGCCGTCTGGACGTCGTCTGGCAGGACCGCCGCCACTGGTACCTCGGTCCGGCGAAGCAGACCGGCACCGGCGTGTGCACCCACACGCACGTCGAATGTGACGAGGCGCGCATCGGCGACACCTACTACCGGTCCTCGGGCGACGGTGGCGCGACGTTCTCGCGCGAGCGCCGGATCAACGACCACCACATCAACAACGACGTCGGCTACGACTACCGCTTCGGCACCTACTGGGACTACGGCCCCAGGTCGATCCCGCTCGGCAACAGCCGGATCCTGTTCGCATGGATGGACTCGCGCGACGGCAACGTCGAGACCGACAACATGAACATCTACTTCGCGCAGGCGACCCTCAAGGGCTCCCACGAGATCCCCGTCCGCCGCGTCCGCCGGAGAGATGCCGCCGAGCTCGCGATCAAGATGTCGCGGCGCGCGTATCCGGGCGGCGCGGAGGCAGTGCTCGCCGGAACGTTCGTCAACCGCCCGTGGAGCCGGGTGGTGATCGTCAACGAGCGTGACCTGCCCGGTGCGCTCGCGGGCGGAGTGCTGGGTCGGGCCTTCCTCGGCCCCGTGCTGCTCACGCCGCGCGAGGGACTGTCGGCGGCGGTCAGGCAGGAGGTCAGCCGCCTGGCACCGGCCGGCGCCTTCGTGATCGGCGGCGAGGGGACGCTGTCGCAGCAGGTCGTCGCCGACCTCGCGGCGACCGGCATCCCGGCCGATCAGATCACCCGCCTCGAGGGTGCCGGCGCGTCCGGCACCGCGGCGGCGATCGCCCAGGCGATGGACCGCCGCACGGATCAGCAGAAGGCGGCGAACTCGCCCGCCTTCCGCGATGCCGTCGTGGTCAACCCGGCAAGTCCGGACGCCGCCGCGATCTCCGTGCTCGCCGCGCACAGGCGCATGCCGGTGTTCTTCACCGGCGCCAATGCGCTTCCCGAGGTGACCCGGCAGGCGATCGGCGCGCTCGGGATCAGGCGGACGATCGTCATCGGCTCGGGCAGGTACGTGGGCCCGGCCGTGCTGGCGTCGCTGCCCCTGCCGCACCGGCTCGCCGGAAGCACGCCGGTCAGGACGTCTCGCGTCGTCGTGGCGCAGTCGCTTCGCTGGGGGCTTCCGACGAACGTCTTCTTCTCGACGAACGTGCGGCGCAAGATGGACGCCGCCGTGATCGGTGCCGCCGGCGCGCGGATCGGCGGGCTGCAGCTGCTGTCGCCGGGCGGCGCGGACGCGGCGGCCGAGATCATCAACGAGCTGAAGATGCGCTCGACGACGGACCATCTGGTGATGGCCGGGTGACAGTGCGCAACGACAGTACGCAAGTGCAGACCACAGCGAAGAGGGGAGGACGATGACCTCGTTCTTGGAGTACGGCTCGCTCGCGCGGCACGGTCCGGGTTTCCGGCCCGTCGTCATCGGAGCGCTCACGTGCGGCGCGCTGATGTTGTCCGCCGGGGCAGCGCAGGCAAGTCACCGGATGGCCGACGGGACCCTGTGCCCCCACGCCGCGGGGACCGATCCGGTCGGTGAGTCGGCGCCGCAGGGCACCGCGCGCGCGGGAAGCACGGCTCCGATCGGCCGCACCGCTGCCACTCCGCAGGCCGCGCCGGCGCGGCCCGCCGCCCAGCCGGCGTCGAAGGCGCCGGCGCAGCGTCCGGCGGTGCAGACGCAGGCGCAGCGGCCCGCGCAGGCGCAGGCGACGGCGACAGCGCAGGCGCAGCGGCCGGCCAAGGCGGCGCAGCGGGCGACGAGCAAGGCGTCGGCGCCGGTGGCGGCGCGGCGTCAGGCGCCCGTGGCGAAGCCGTCGGCCTCAGAGCAGCCGCGCGCGACGGCGTCGAAGCGCAGCCGCATGTCGAGCCAGGCGTCGCGAACCGCGGCGGTCGAGCCGGGCGTCGCTGCGGAGATCACGACCGATCGGCGTGCCGTGCCGGCCGAGCTGCCCGCGGCCGCTCCGCTGGCTGCGTCCCGCGATGCCGACCGCGGCATGAGCGCTTCGGCGGCGATCCTGTTCGCTCTGCTGGCGTTCTGCGCGGCCGTCGTGGCCGGGGTGGTGGCCCGCCTGCGGCGCAACGGCGCGAGGAAGGCAGCGATCGAGCGGACGTTCGCGGAGTCGATGGACGTCGCGATCGAGGCGGAGCTGCAGGCGATGATCTCCGAGACCCGTGCGCGCGCGTTGCGCTCGCCGGAGTGGCTCGAAGACGCGGGCGACGAACCGGAGCTCAGCCAGAGGCGCTGAGCTCGCTGCCAGGTGTCCCCGGGGATCGCGAAGTCCCCCGGGGACGCCGGTCGCGATTGGCACGATGGCCGCGGCTTCGCCGCGGCCATCGTCGTGTACGAGGCAGTACGCCCGCTCAGGGGCGCCTCCGCGATGGCAGGCGGCCGACACGCGGTCACGGCGTGCGCCGGCGAAGCGTCGCCGCGCCGAGCATGAGCGCGAGCACGATGCAGCCGCAGATCACGGCGACGTCGAGCCAGAAGCGCCCGTCGACATCGTCGGCGGCGACCTTGGCGAGCGCCTCGTAGGCGTATGTGAACGGCAGCGCGTCGGAGATCGTCTGCAGCACCTGCGGCATCTGCTCGCGCGGGACGAACAGCCCGGCGAGCAGCAGCTGGGGGAGGATGAACGCAGGCATGAACTGGACCGCCTGGAACTCGCTGCGGGCAAACGCGCTGAGGAACAGGCCGAGCGCCATGCCGACCATCGCGTTGGCGATCGCGAGCGCGATCACCGCCCAGACCGGCCCCGCGGTCTCGACGTCGAGCAGGCCGAACGCGACCCCGGCGGTGATCGCTCCCTGGACGGCGGCGACGGCGGCGAAGGCCAGGCCGTAGCCGACGAGCAGGTCGAGCTTGGCCAGCGGCATCGACATCAGTCGCTCGAGCGTTCCGGTCGTGCGCTCGCGCAGCATCGCGATCGAGGTGATCAGGAACATGAGCACGAGCGCAAACAGCCCGACCAGCGGCGCGCCGACGCGCTCGAAGCTCTGCGGCTGCTCGTCGAAGATGTACTTCAGCAGCGCCACGAGCGCGGGAGGAACGACGAAGACGAGCGCCAGCGTGCGCGGGTCCCGACGCAGCTGGGCGCCCACCCGCCAGGCGGTGGCCAGCGTGACGCGCGCGCTCATGACGACCCCGCGAGCGCGATGAACGCCTGCTCGAGGTCCTCGCTGCCGGTCTCGCGCAGCAACCGCTCGGGCGGTCCCG
>DASZOA010000397.1:0-6566 GCA_035551055.1 Solirubrobacteraceae bacterium | reverse complement strand
CGCCTGTAGGGCGCGCTCGAGCTCGATGCCGACGCCGGCATCGTCGTCGACGATGACGACGACGCCGCCCGCCGCGAGCGCGCCGGCGGCTGCGGCCGGCGCGGCCGGCACCGCGTATGGGAGGGACCGGCCGATCGCATCATCGACCGGTCCTCGGTCAAAAGGGCGCGGGGCGCTCCCGTTGCCCGTGGCCGGGTCAGCGTTCGGCGGCGTCAAGGCTGCCTCGAGCGCTTCGACGATCTCGCGCAGCGTTCGGCTGGCCGTGATCTTCTCGAGGTCGGGTGTCAACCCGTCGGCCACGGGCAGCGTCTGCAGCATCGTGCCGGCGATCTCCACCCGCTTGATCGAATCGAGGCTGAGGTCTGCCTCGAGATCGGCGTCCATCGTCAGCATCTCGCGGGGAAAGCCGGTGCGGTCGCTGACCACGCCGATGAGGGCGTCGGCGAGCTGCTGGCGCGTGAGCCGTTCGGCGTGACCGTTGCCGTGTGCCTCCGGCGCCGCCTCGGCCTGCGCGGACACGGCCGCGTCCGCCGCCGCGGCCTGCGGCGGCTCGGGCGCGACGTCGGCCGCGAGCGGCGGCGGGACCGAGACGGACGGCCGTTCGATCGCCGGCATGGGCATGGCGGGCAGCGACGGTTGCGGCGCGAGCGGTCGCAGCTCCTCGACCGGCGACCGCTGCGGTGCGAGATACGCGAGCATCACGGACCGCTGCGTCTCGAGGAAGTGGCGCATCACGTCCTGATGGCGGCGCATGACGTCGTTCATGCGGTCGGCGCCGACGTCGGGTGCAGATACGCACGCCAGGGCGTCGGCCTGGCGCTCGCGGGTGAGGTCGTCATCGCAATGGCCTTCGGTGGTCGTGGTCACGGTCGGTCGCAGGTCTGCGCCGGGATCGACGCCGCCGTCCGCCGCGGCGTGCGATCGGTTGGCGCGGTTCGTCGAGGAGGCATCGAGCTCGGTCGCGGTCGCGCCGTTCGCCGGCGTGACGCTCGTCGGGGTCGCGGCGAGCGCCACGCTCACGGGCGGGCGCGGCGCGCTGCGCGGCGGCTCGTGCAGCGCCCGGGCCCGTCCGCCGTTGAGCATCCAGGTCGTCGCCGATCGTGGTGCCGGCGGCTCGAGCCCGCGGGCCCCGCGCCCGCAGAACAGCTGCGCGACGTCGACCGCGACGCCCTCCGCCGCGAGCACGGCGAGGCAGTCGAGCACCTGCGCGAGTCCCGGCCGGCCCGGATGGTCGGTCGCCGCGCAGACGTGCTCGCGGCCGTCGAGGATCCGGCGCGCGAGCCCGGTCAGGACGCTGCGCGGCCCGACCTCGACGAACAGCCGCGCACCGGCCGCGTGCATCGCTTCGATCTGGTCGGCGAACCGGACCGGGCTGACGAGCTGGTCGGCGAGCGATGCGGCGATGCCGGGCGGATCGGACGGATAGGCGGCGGCGGTCGTGTTGGCGTACACCGGGATGCGCGGCGGCGCGATCGTGCACGTCGCCAGCCAGTCGGCCAGCCGTCCCCGGGCCGGCACCATCGCGGGCGAGTGAAACGCGCACGCGACCGCGAGCAGCCGCGCTCCCAGCTCGCGCTCGCGACACCACGCGACCGCCCGTTCGACGCTCTCACGGGCGCCCGACACCACGGTCTGGTGCGGTCCGTTGAGGTTCGCGAGCACGAGCTGTGGATCGGCCAGCAGCGGCTGAAGCGCGCCCGGCGGACCGTCGATCGCCGCCATCGTGCCCGGCTCGTCCGGCTGGCACCCGCCGATGAAGCGTCCCCGCGCCTCGGACAGCGCGATGAGCTGGGCGTCGTCGAACACCCCGGCGGCGGCGAGCGCGACGAGCTCGCCGTAGCTGTGACCGGCCGTGACGTCGGGCTCGACGCCCAGCCGCCGCAGCAGGCCGAGCAGCGCGAGCTCGGTCGCGCCGAGCGCCGGCTGGGCGATCGCCGTCTCGGTCAGCTCGGCCTGCTGGCGGCGCTGCTCATCGGGGTCGTACACCGGCGGCGGGAAGACGAAGCCGCTCAGGGGACGGTCGAGCCGGGCGGCAAGCACGGAGTCGGCGCGCTCGAAGGTCTCGCGGACCTCGGGGAAGATGACGGCCAGCTCGCGCGTCATGTCGACGTACTGCGAGCCCTGGCCCGGAAACAGGAAGGCGACGCCGCCTTCGTCGGCCAGCGGCCGCTCGGAGTAGTGCAGGTCGCCGGGGGTGTGCTCGCGCTCGGCCTGGCCGTCGAGCAGGCGGCATGCGCGGCGCAGCTTGTCGCGCAGGTCCGCCGGAGACTGGGCCGCGAAGGCCAGGGTCGCCGCGCGGCGCTCGCGGGGCGCGGCGAGGGCGACGGTGTGCGCGGCGTCGATCAGCCGCGCCCGTTCGCCCGCGGCGTCGAGCCGGTCGATCAGCTCGCCCAGCGCGACGCGGATCTCGCGCCGCGATTCGGCGCGCCAGACGAACAGCTCGGCGGGCCAGCGATCGACCGCGGGCACGTGCTCGCGGACGGGATTCCCGCCGTAGGCCTCGAGCGCGAGGTGAAAGTCCGTGCCGCCGAACCCGAACGCACTCACGCCGGCGCGGCGCGGACGGCCGTCGCCGGGCTGCAGCCAGGGCCGCGCCTGCGTGTTGACGTACAGCGGGCTCGCCGCGGCGGCGACCTGCGGATTGGGCCGTCCGGCGATCGTCGGGGGCAGCACGCGGTGGTGCAGCGCGAGCGTCGCCTTGATCACCCCGGCGATGCCCGCGGTCGCCTTCGTGTGGCCGATGTTGGACTTCACCGACCCGATCGCGGTGTCCTGCGGCCGGGCACCGGACGCCTCGAGCACGCTGCGCAGGGCGTCGAGCTCGGCGCGGTCCCCGGCCGCCGTTCCGGTGCCGTGGGCCTCGATCAGCCCGACGCTCGCGGGCGAGTAGCCGGCCTGCGCGTAGGCGCGGCGTAGCGCGCGCATCTGGCCCTCCGGCCGCGGCGCCGTCAGGCTGCGGTCGCGACCGTCGCTGGCGCCTCCGACGCCGCGGATGACGGCGTAGATGCGGTCGCCGTCGCGTTCGGCGTCCGCCAGCCGCTTGAGCACGACGGCCGCGAAGCCCTCGCTGATCGCGATGCCGTCGGCGTCCGCGTCGAACGGCCGGCAGCGGCCGTTGGGTGACAGGGCCTGGGTCTTGCTGAAGCACAGGTAGCCGAACGGGTTCTGGATCGCGTCCACGCCGCCCGCCACGACCATCTCCGTCGTGCCGGCCTGCAGATGCGAGACGGCCAGGCAGATGGCGGCCAGCGACGACGCACACGCGGCGTCGACGGTGTAGTTCAGGCCGCCGAGGTCCAGCCGGTTGGCGATCCGGCCGGCCGTGACGTTCATGAGGATGCCCGCGAAGCTGTCCTCGGTCCAGGTCGGCAGCGCGTCGCCGAGCCGCGCGGTCAGCTCGACCGCGTCGTCGCCGAAGAGCATCGGCAGGCTCGAGCGCACGGTGTAGCCCGCCGCGAGGTCGGCGCCGCCGCCGCCGGCGCCGAAGATGACGGAGGTGCGGTCGCGCGCGAACGGCCGCTCCGCGTAGCCGGCATCGCGCAGGGCGGCCCGGGCGACGAGCAGCCCCAGCAGCTGGAAGGGCTCGATCGACGGCAGCGACGCGGGCGGCATGCCGAACTCCAGCGGGTCGAACGCGACGTCGTCGACGAATCCGCCCCAGCGCGAGTAGATCATGTCGGGGGCGGCGCGGTCGGCGTCGAAGTAGCGCCGCCAGTCCCAGCGACCGGCCGGCACTTCGGTGATCGCGTCGGCGTTCGCGAGGATGTTCGCCCACAGCTCGCCGAGCTCCGCCGCGCCCGGCAGGACGCAGCCCATCCCGACGATCGCCACGTCGGCGGGCGCCGGCGCGGGCTCGACGCTGCGCCCGACCGGTCTCGCCGTCGCGATGCAGCGCGCACCGCCGGTGGCCACCCGCTCGTGCAGCTCGGCGATCGAGCACGCGCGGTCGTTGAGCGCCGCGACCTGCCCGATCATGTACATGCCCTCGTCCCACTGCCGGCGCTTGCCCCGGCGGGTGAGCTTGGGCGCGGCCGGGTCGCTGCCGAAGCGGGGGTTGCGATCGACCCCCTTCGCTGCCAGCCGCAGCCGGCCGAGGTTGATGGCCTCGAGCCGAGCGCGCATGTCGTCGGCGGGGACGTCGTCGGCCAGCAGGCATTGCTTCTCGGCGGCGAACTCGTCGACGAAGGGGGACGGCAGGCAGCGCGTCGTGTGCCCGGGGCCCGTTTCCAGCAGGACGGTCTCGTCGCAGCTGATCGCCGCCTGCTGGTACGTAGCCGTGATCGCGCCGTCGCGCACGGCCTCGTGCGTGAACAGGTACGCCGTCCCCATCAGCAGGCCGATCCGGGCGCCGCGCTCGGCCAGCGTCCCCGCGGCCGTCGCAGCCATCGCCGCCGACATCGGGTCGTGGATGCCGCCGGCGAGCAGGATATGCAGCGAGGACGCCTCCTCTCCGGCCGGCAGCGCGGCGAGCAGCGTCTCGAGCATCGACTCCCACAGCACGAAGCTCGTCCGCGGCCCGACGTGACCGCCGCACTCGCGCCCCTCGAAGACGAACCGCCGGGCGCCGTCCTTCAGGTACAGCTCCAGCAGCCCGGGCGACGGCACGTGAAGGTACGTCGCGATTCCCTCGTCCTCGAGCGCCCGCGCCTGATCGGGCCGTCCTCCCGCGATGAGCGCGAACGGCGGGCGGTGCTCGAGGATCGCCTCGATCTGCTCGGCGCGCAACTCGGGCGGTACGAATCCGAGGATGCCGACGCCCCACGAGCGGCCATCCATGACGGCGCTCGTGCGCGCGAGCAGCGCCTTGGACTCCGTGCCTGGCAGGAGGGCGAGCGCGAGGAACGGCAGTGCGCCCCCGTCCGCCACCGCAGCGGCGAACCGCGGCGTGTCGCTGACCCGCGTCATCGGCCCCTGGACGAGCGGGTAGCGGGTGCCGTGCGACGCGGCCAGCGGTGCGTTCTCGCCGAGCGAAGCGCTCCGTGCGGCGGCCGCGAGGTGCTCGACGGCGGACTCGCGCAGGCCGGCGACGATCCCGCCCACGGTCACGAAGCGCCGGGCCAGCGCGCGCGCGATGCACGCGTCCTGGCCGATCGCTAGCGCGCCCTCGTCCGCGCGCCAGTCGACGCGCCCGCGGACGGCGTCGCACCACGCGGCGCGGGCCGGCGCGGGATCGGCCTCGGCGACCGCGAGCGAGCGCTCGAGCGCGGCGAGCGCGGCGACCGGCTCGTCGCCCCCGGGACGCTCGTCGAGCCGCACGGGCGCGCCGAGCGCGCCGCCGAGGCAGAGCGTCCGGCTGCCGTCCAAGCGCCGCATCCGCGCGCGCGCCCGCTCGCCGAGCGGGCTCTCGCGGGCGAGCAGGAGCTGACTGTCGAGGACGGCGCCTGCGGCACCTGCCAGGGCGCACGCGCCTGCCGTGTGCCCGCCGACACCACCCTGAACCCAGACCGGGAGCTCGCCGTCGCCGAGCAGATGCTGCGCGAGGACGAACGCACTCTCCTCGCCGACCCAGCCGCCCGACTCGACGCCCTTGGCGATGACGGCGTCCGCTCCCGCGTCGCGAGCCAACGCGGCCGTCGCCGGGTCGGTCGCAACCACGTGCGCCTGCAGTCCGGCGGCGTGCACGAGCTCGACCGCGGTCGCCTTCGCCGCCGCGTCGGGCCCGCCGAGCAGGACGACGTCGACACCCCCGGCACCGGTCTGCAGCAGGGCCGCGAGCAGATCCCCGCAGGCATCGGCGAGCAGCCCGCGCCGGCCCTTCCCCAACGCCATGAGTCGGTTGAGCTCCTCGCGCGACTCGGCGGCGTCTGAAGTGAACTCGAGGTTGATGACGCCGATCGCGCCCGCCCGGCTGGCCGCGATCGGGACGGTGGCATCGGGCGCACCCGGGGGTCCCACGCCCATGAGGTCAAAGTCCTCCACGTTCACCTCGGGCACGCGGCAGCCACGACGCTCACGGCGCCCCGCGCGCGGTACCGAGTGGCTCGTGCACCACTCGTGCAGCTGTTGCCGTGGATGACATGTTCGGAGTCGAGGATGGCCGCTGGCGTGCTGAGGGCGACGCCGCGACGCTATGGACCGAACGTCCTAATATCCGGGCGTGCGATCGGCAAGGTGCCGACACAAATGCAGCGCGTGATCTGCAGCAAATGTGAATGTCTTGCGCAGATCCCTGAAATCAGTGCGACGAATTGCACTCATCTGGGGATGAGGCCGGCCGTGGCGCAACGGCCCGTCCGCCATCGGCGGCGTCTCCTTGACGCGGGTCTGCGCAGGGCGGACGCGTGACGCGCGTCGCGGTCATCGGCCTGGATTGCGCGGAGCCTACGCTGGTCTTCGACCGCTGGCGCGATGAGCTGCCGAACCTGCGGCGCCTGACGAAGACCGGGGCCTGGGGCGCGCTGCGCAGCGTCGATCCGCCGATCACCGTGCCGGCGTGGAGCTGCATGATGAGCGGCCGCGACCCGGGAGAGCTCGGCATCTACGGCTTTCGCAACCGCAGTGACCATTCCTACGGCGGCCTGACGGTCGCGGACTCCACCGCGGTGCCGGTCGACCGCGTCTGGGAC
>DASZOA010000396.1:0-3033 GCA_035551055.1 Solirubrobacteraceae bacterium | reverse complement strand
TACGAGCACCGCGACGAGGTCACGGTCCGCTGGCGCAGCTTCGAGCTGGATCCGTACGCGCCGCGCGAGCGCTCGCAGGACGCCGCCGGCCACCTCGCCGAGAAGTACGGGACGACGCGCGACGAGGCGATCGCGATGCAGCAGCGGATGACCGAGGCCGCCGCCCGCGACGGGCTCGAGCTGCGCTTCGACATCGCGCGCGGAGGCAACACGTTCGACGCCCACCGGCTCCTGCACCTCGCCGCCGCCCACGACCGCCAGGACGCGATGAAGGAGCGCCTCATGCGCGCCTACCTGACCGAGGGCGAGCTGATCGCCGACACCGAGACGCTCGAGCGCCTCGCGCTCGAGGTCGGGCTGCCGAGCGACGAGGTGCGCGACGTGCTGTCCTCCGACCGGTACGCCGGCGAGGTGCGCGACGACGAGCGCACTGCCGCGCGACTCGGGATCCACGCCGTCCCGTTCTTCGTCGTCGACCGCGCGATCGGCGCGTCGGGCGCGCATCCGCCGGAGGCGCTCGTCGAGCTGCTGCGCCGGGCGCGCGAGCTGACCCCGCCCGTCGTCGCCGCCGCCGGCGGCGATACCTGCGACCTCGACGGCAGCGGCTGCTGAGCGCCCTGCGCTCGCGGGATGAGCCGGAGCGCGGCTCGGCGCCGCCGCCTTGCTGGTATGCGCGCAGGCGGACGGGGTAGCACCGGGCGTGATGCCCGCCTCCCTGTTGGAAGCTCCCGCGCGCCTCGCGGTGCCGGGGTACGAGGTTCCGCCTCCGCCAACGCCGACGCCCGATCCCGGGTCGCCGCTTCCGCCCGGCCCCGACCCGTCGCCGCCGACGCCCGCTCCGGATCCGAGCCCGCTTCCCCCCGATCCTTACCCCCGCCCGATCTAGCGGCCCTCAGCGAAAGGAACGAGATGGCGACCTGCGAAACCTGCGGCAACGAGTACGACAAGGCCATGCAGATCTCGGTGGACGGAGAGACGCACACCTTCGACTCCTTCGAGTGCGCCATCCACGCGATCGCGCCGCGCTGCGCGCATTGCGGCTGCACGATCGTCGGCCACGGCTTCGAGGGGCCCGACGGCTCGATGTTCTGCTGCGCACACTGCGCGCGCCAGAGCGGCCTCGAGAGCGCGACCGACCGGCCCAAGTCGTAGGCTCAGCCGGACGCGCGCGCCTCGAGGATCCGCTTCAGCCGCGCGAGGTCGCCGCGGTTCGCGCGCCGCATCGCGGCTGCCATGACCGGCGCGCCGATCTTCGCGAAGCCGGCCGGCTCGCCGCGGTTGCGCAGCGTCATGCGCGTGCCGCCGTCGGCGGCGTCGGCCCAGGTGTAGGTCGTCTGCATCGGAAACGGCCCCTCGGCGGTGCTCATCACGAGCCGCTCGCCCGCCACGAGCTCTCGAACCTCGTAGGTGTACGCCAGCCGCCGGCCGAGGAACTGCGCCACGAACGCGATCCGCGAGCCGACGGCGAGCGGCGGCTCCGTCTCCCACTCCACCGCCTTGATGTTCTCGTACCACTGCGTCGCGTTGTCGGGGTCGCACGCGTACGCCGCGACCTCGGCGCGCGGGCGTGCGATCTCGACCTCGCTGCGCACGTCTACCGCCATGGGTTGCGCCAGCCTATCCCGAGGCGTGCGCGGACACCGGGGCCATGACGGTGAGGGTGAGCGACGAGGGCTGGGCGCGATCGTGGAGGACCTCCTGGTCTGCGGCCACCAGCTGCCTCGCCCGCATCGGATCCTCGCCGGTTCCCGGGTTCCGCGCGTACCGCGGGTGCGCGCCGCTTGCGACCTGAACGCGGATGCGGTGGCCGGCGGCGAAGCGGTGGGCGGTCGGCCACAGCGCGAAGCGCACGGCGGCCACGCCGTCGTCGTCGCGCGGTGGCTCGTCGGGCGTGAGCCGCACCAGCGCGTCGCAGACGTTCAGCGACGCGCCATCCGGCTGTACGTCGCAGACCCGCACGAACACGTCGGTGTCACCTCGGCTCGAGCGCAGGCGGATGTCCGCGCGCACCGGACCGACCGCCTCGAGGTCGGTCTCGAGCGGAGCGGTGGTGAACGTGAGCACGTCGGCCCGCGCCTCGAGCGGGCGGTTGTCGCGCACCGGCGTGCGCTCGAGCAACACCGCGCCGCCGAGCGCGGGCGTCGGGTCCGCGGGGTCGTAGCGATAGCGGGTCGCGGGCTGCGACGAGGCCTGCGGCGGCGTTGCCGACAGACCGCCTCCGGCGAGCAGGTAGAGGGTGTGCTCGACGGCGCCGGGCGGCGGCCAGTCGGCCAGCTCGCGCCAGCCCCCGCCCCCCGTGACGTAGACGCGGACGGGCGCATCGCGCACCATCCGCGCGTCGCTCAGCAGGTGCGCGCGCAGCCACGCGATCCCTTCGCGCAGGCTCACGCCCAGCAGCCCCGGCGAGGTGTGCGCCCAAGGCCCGATGATGAGCTGCGGCGTGCGTCCGGCGGCACGCAGCGCGCGGAAGTCCTCGATCAGCCACGGCAGGAAGATGTCGTACCAGCCGCCGGTCAGCTGCACCTGCGCGTCGATGCCGCCGACCGAGGACGAGTAGTCGCGCGCCGCCCAGTACGGGCTGTCGGGCGCCAGCTGCTCGATCCACTCTCGGAAGTACGACACCCGCGCGCCGAAGGCGAGCTCGTCGAGCTCGGCGATCGGGACGTGGTCGTACAGGCCCGGCAGCGTGCGGCGCAGGCCGTGCGCCAGCAGCAGAGGCGCGAGGCGTCGCTCCTGGATGTCGAGGACCAGCATCCACGACAGCGCGGTGTCGAGCGCGATGCTCCCGCCACCGTAGGCCATGCTGCGAAACTGCGAGGCGGTGACGGACGGGGCCATCGCGTCGAGCTCGTCGGCGATCGCCCACTGCGCGATGCCGGTGTAGCTCGGGCCGATCGTGCCGACCGGCCCGTCGTGCCACGGCTGGTCGCGCAGCCAGCGCAGCGTCGCGAGGCCGTCGTCGCGCTCGTTGAACGGATCGAAGCGACCGCCCGACCCGAACGTCCCGCGGATGCTCTGCACGACGACCTGCAG
>DASZOA010000395.1:0-7065 GCA_035551055.1 Solirubrobacteraceae bacterium | reverse complement strand
CGCTCGTCCTGCGCGATCCGGCGACCGCCGCGAGCGCCACGACGGTCGCGGACGTCGTCGCCGGATCGCGCAGGACGAGCGCGAGGCGGCGCCGGTCGATCGTCAGCAGCGCCTCGCTGTCGTCCTGCTCGCGACGGCGGTAGCTCTCGCGCGCGCCGGCGGTGTGCGCGAGCACGCCCCAGGCGACGAGCAGGTCGAGCCCGTCGGCGAACGCGACGCGCTCGTGGCGGGCGTCGAAGTCGACGGCGATCGGCGGGTCGGCGTCGGCGCCGGCCTGTGCGACGGCGCGGGCGAGGTCGGCGATCGCGACCTGCGCGCCGCCGCGCTCGAGCGCGGCGAGCGTCAGGAACAGCAGCACGGCGGCGCGATCGCTCAGCGCGGGCCACTCGTCGACGGGCCGCGCGTGACCGGACGCGGATGCCGGACGGACGCGGATCGGACGGCGCAGGCCGGCGGCGGTCGGCGGCCCGCTCAGGCGCGCCGCGGTCGCGCCGAGCTCGAGGCGGTAGCCGAGCAGGTCGGCGACCGTGCGCGCGAGCTCGCGCTCGTGGTGGCGCACGAGCGCGTAGGCGGGCTCGTCGGCGCCGACGAACGGCGCCGCGAGCAGCGCGCGCAGCGCGTCCCGGCGCTCGTCGGCGGCCTCGAGGGCGCGGATCGAGGTCATGCTCACCGCCGCTGCACCTCGAGGACGAAATCCGGCAGTCGCAGCGTGCCCGCGGGCGTCGCCAGCGCGACGGTGGGCGCCGGCTGGGCCGGCGGCCGCAGCCGGATGCTCGTACGGCCGTCCGTCGAGGCGGCGCGGCGCGTGCCGTCAGCGGCGGGCGCCACCTCGTACGCGCGACCGATCCACGCGAGCAGGTGGACGAACTCGCGCGCGTCGACGCGCCGCAAGTGCGACATCCGCAGCGGGCCCGCGCCGGCGAAGCGCGCAAGCACGGCGTCGAGCTCGGCGCGCTCGGCACGACGCTGCGCGGCGAGCGCGCGGCGGGCCTCGGAGAGGTCGGGGATCGGCGCGCCGCGGCCGCGGCCCGGGCTGCCGCGACCGGGGCGGCGCAGGTGCGCGACGACCGGTGCCGGCGGTGCCGCGCGCCACGACGTGCGGCCACGATCGCGGACCTGGGCGGGGTCCGCCTCGCCGACGCCGAGGTGGCGCGGCGAGCGGATGCCGAGCGCGGCGCGCACCCAAGCGGGCGCGTCCCCGGGAGCGGCCGCGGCCGCCAGCGCCGCCAGCCGCAGGTGCACCTGCGCACGGTCGACGCGACTCGAGCGCCGCTCGATCAGCCGCTCGGCGATCTCCAGCACCGCCTGCACGGCGGCGACGACCTGCGCGTCGAGCGTCTGCCACGGCGAGTCCGTGCGCCCGTCGTCGCCGAACCACGCCCGCACGCCGTGCCAGCGACCGGAGAGCTCCTCGCGCCGGTGTGCGCGCTGCTCGGCGACGGTGCTGCCGCCCGGAAGCTCGACGAGCTCCTGGGCGTCGGCGATCAGCGCGATCATCCGGTCGACGCCGAGCGTCTCTACGCGGCCGAGCGCAGCGAGCACATGCTGCGAGCGCCGCCGCCGATCACGGCGGAAGCCCTGCAGATGGTCGATGAGCGCGCCCTTGCTGCGGGCGAACTCGTCCTCGTCGACATGCTCCGCGCGCCGGACGAGGGCGCCGAGGTCCTTCATGAACGTCAGCGCTCCGGCATGCAGCGCCGCGACCTCCGCGAGCAGCGCCTCGAGCGAGCGGCGCAGGCCCGCGCCGTCGGGCCGCTCGCGCTCCAGGCCGGCGACGAGCTGGTCGAGGGCGTCGAGGATGTTGGCGATCCGCGACGCATCGAGCGCGCCGTGGTCGGCGCCGATCCGGTCGAGCTGCTGCAGCAGCGTCTCCGTCAGCCGGCCGGCGCGCGTGACGTCGTAGGTGTAGCGGTTGCGTCGCCACTCGGCGGCGGTCGAGGCGAGGCTCGCGTCGTGCTCGCGGTCGACGGCGCGCCACTCGTGCAGCTGGTCCAGGCGCCGGTCGAGGACGTCGTCGGCGATCTCGTAGCCGAAGCGCTCGCGCAGCCGGCCGGCGATCTCGTCGCGGCGCAGGCGCAGGCCGAACGCCTGGTGCTCCAGGTACAGCGCCCGCATGACGTGGCGGTAATCGTCCGTGGCCTCCTCGCCCGCGGCGTAGCGCAGCACGGAATGGCCTTCGAAGCGTTGCGATCGAGGCTCAGCGGGGGCATCGGCGGTCGGATTGCGGTCGTGCAGGCCGAGGACGTCGGCCGCCGCGTCGAACACACCGGGGGGTAGCTCGAGGCTCATGCGCCCTGCTCCTCGTCCGAGCGCTCGCGCTCGGCCGGCGGGAGCGGCACGAGCCCGGAGCCCCGGATCCGTCGCAGCGCCGCGGCGCTCGGCTGGTCGCGCCGCAGGACGTCGGCGACATGCGCCGCGGGCGAGCCTGGCGGCAAGGATTCCCGGCAGAGGCGCATGACGCCGTCGCCGTCGCGGCTTGCTGGTCGCGTGCCGGGCGACGCGGCTGCGTTGCGGGCCTCGTCGGCGCCGTAGGCCAAGGCAATCGCCTCGCTTGCGATGTCGAGCGCGAGCGCCGGATCCGGCACGGCCTTCCCGACGACCGCGATCGCTTCCGCGAGGTGCTGCCGCGCGAACGTCGCGTACCGGTCGGAAGGATCGAGGTCGGAGAGGTCCATCGCTCCAATGATGGGCGCGGCGTCGGACGGTTCGCGGGCGAACGTCGTAGCGCACGGGCAGGTCCTCGGCGATCTCGCGGACCAGCTCGTCACTGATGCCCTTCGCGCTCGCGCCGCGAAGCGGGTCGCACCTGGCGCGACAGCACCGCGTGGCCGGTCATGAAGGTCAGGCGCAGCAGGTCGGCGTCACGCAGATGCTCGAGTGACACCTGAATCTCCGTCGGCGCGCGAGCTGTCACTCGAGCACGCATCTCATGCTCGAGCGGCCGCTCACCGCGCCCCCAAGCTCGAGATGTCACTCGAGCACGTGATCGGGCCCGCTCGCCCGCCGGCCTCGCCGCCGGGCGCCCGCGCCGGCCTCCTTCATCGCTTCCGTGTGAAACGAGCGGATCAGCACACGCGCTTCGCTTGCGTCCGGGCCGGCCCTTCGTGCTCCGAGCCGCTTCGCGCGCGGCGCGACACGCCGTCGTCGGGCACGGCCTCGACGGGCTCTCGCGTGCTGCTCGCGCCTTCCGCGGGTCAGCCCGCGCCGCGCAGCTCGTCGACGACGCCGCGCAGCCCCTCGTCGAGCGCCACCTGAGGGGTGACGCCGAGCAGCTCGCGCATCCGCGTGTTGTCGCCGAGCAGCTCGCCGGGAGGGCCGTCGCCGGCGTGCACCACGCGGGGCTCGACGCCGGCGGCCGCCCCGAGCCGGGTCACGATCTGCGTCAGCGTCGCCGTCTCGTCGCCGGCGACGTTGACGACGCGCAGCTCGTCGTCGGCCGCGACCGCCGCGGCGATCGCCCGCGCCGCGTCGTGCACGTGGATGGGGTTGATGCGCAACCCGGGATCGCCGTCGATCGACACCGGCTCGCCGCGCAGGACGCGCTCGGCCAGGCCGGCGACGAGCATCCCGCGCTGGCCCGCGCCGTAGACGAAGAACGGCCGCAGGACGACCGTCTGCAGCAGCTTCGCGTACGGTGCCAGCAGCACCTCGCCGGCGTACTTCGAGGCCTGGTAGAAGCTCACGGGCGCGACGGCGTCGTCCTCGCGCGCCGGCCCGCCGCGAAAGCCGTAGACGCCGCCCGACGAGCACAGGACGAAGCGCCGCGCGCCCGCCGTCCGCGCGTAGTCGGCCAGCTCGGCGACCGCGTCGACGTTGACGGCGACGACGTCGCGCGCGCCGTCCGGGAAGTCGCGGTAGCGGTCGGACTGCGCGAGGTGCACGACGACGTCGATCCGCGCCGGAAGCGCGGCGCGATCGAGCGCCGACGCGAGGTCCTGGCGGACCCACGTCGCGAGGCCGGCGAGCGCGGCGGGCGGCTCGCGCCGTGCGAGCGCGACGATGTCGTCGGCGGCGGCGAGCAGCGACAGCACGTGGCGCCCGACGAACCCGGTCGCGCCGGTGAGCAGGACCCTCAAGGCCGGTGCCCGTGCAGGAACGTTCGGCACCAGTGCTCGAACGACAGCAGCGACCACAGCAGCAGGCGGCGGTTCTCGCGGCCGTCGAGGTGCTGCTCGACGAGCGTGCGCACCCCCTCGGGCGAGAAGAACTCGTACAGCTTGGCGCCGGGATCGAAGAGCACGTCGCGGACGTAGTCGATCGAGTCGCCGCGAAACCACGAAGCGTCCGGGCCGGAGAAGCCCTGCTTGACGCGGTCGGTGACGGTCTCGGGCACGTGCCGCGCCATGACCTGGCGCAGGATGAGCTTGCCGTCGCGCGTGCGCCGGAAGAAGCGCTCCGGCTTGTTGCCCGGCTCGTTCTCGTCGAGCTCGACGACGCGGTCGAGGTCGCGCAGCTTCAGCCGCACCGGGACGCGCAGCGCGAAGTCGACGAGGTCGTTGTCGAGGAACGGCACGCGCGTCTCCAGCGAGTGCGCCATCGACAGCTTGTCCTCCACGACGAGCAGCCCGTGCAGGAACGTCTTGGCCTCGAGGTACAGCGAGTGGTTGACGTAGTCCTGCGGCGAGCGCGGGGCCTCGCCGTCGCGGAACACCGCGCGGAAGATGTCCTGCGTGCGCACGCCGTCGAGCTGGCGCCACAGCTCCGGCCGGAACAGCGCCGCGCGGTGCGCGTCGGGGACGAGCCGGTGCCAGAAGCCGTAGTACTTGGCGATGTAGTCGTCGAAGTCGTCGTTGACGACCGCGCGGTAGTAGCGCCACGGATAGCCCCCGAACAGCTCGTCGCCGCCCGAGCCGCTGAGGACGACGGTGACGAACTTCGACGCCAGGCGTGCCACGTACCAGTTCGGGTAGCTCTGACCGACGCGCAGGTCCTCGAGGTGCCAGACGAGCGACGGCAGGCAGCGCTCCATGTCGCCGGCCTTGAGCACCGACTCGAAGTGCTCGGTCTTGAACACGTAGCTCATCGCCTCGGCCTTCGCCCGCTCGTCGGCGCCCATCTCCAGGCCGCCCGCCGACGTCATGTCGAAGCCGACGGTGAACGTCGCCAGGTACGGCAGCTCGCGCGCGGCGAGGGCCGTCAGCGAGCCGGAGTCCATGCCGCCCGACAGGTGCGAGCCGACCGGCACGTCGGCGACGAGCTGGCGCTGCACCGCGCGCCGGAAGAGGCGGTCGAGCTCCTCGCGGTACTCCGCGTCGGAGCCCGTCGCGGCGCCGTCGGGGTCGGCGAACTCCCAGTCCCAGTAGCGCACGGGCCGGACCTCGCCGTCGCCGGGGCGCAGCAGCGCATGGCAGCCGGGCGGGAACATCCGCACGCCGGCGAACAGCGTGCCGTCGGTGAAGAGGTTCTGGAACGTGAAGTACTCGAGCAGGTGCTCGGGCGAGACGCGCGCCCGGAAGCCGGGGTGCTGCAGGAACGACTTGATCTCCGATGCGAACAGCAGCTCGCCGGCCGCCACCGTCCAGTACAGGGGCTTGATGCCGTAGCGGTCGCGCGCGAGGAACAGCGTGCGCTCGTCGCGGTCCCAGATCGCGAACGCGAACATGCCGTTGAAGCGCTCGACGCAGCGCGGACCCCACTCGCGGTAGGCCCGCAGGACGACCTCGGTGTCGGTGTGCGAGCGGAAGCGGTCGCCGTCGCGGCGCAGCTCGTCGCGCAGGTCCATGAAGTTGTAGATCTCGCCGTTGTAGGCGATCGTGTAGCGACCGTTCGGCGTCCGCATCGGCTGGTGGCCGGCGGGCGTGACGTCGATCACCGCGAGCCGCCGGTTCGCGAGCCCCGCCGGGCCGTCGATGTGCGTCCCCGCGTCGTCGGGGCCGCGGTGGGAGATCGCCTCGTTCATCAGCCGCAGCACCCCTTCGTGGACCACGTCCCCCGGGCGGGTCAGGATGCCGGCGATCCCGCACATGCGCGGCTGGGCTCAGGCAGCGGACTGCTCGAGCGAGCGCCGCTGATCGCTGCGCCGCCACTCGATCACCGAGCGCAGTCCCTCGCGGTAGGGCAGCTCGGCGCGGAAGCCGATCAGCTGCTCGGCCTGCGCGGTCGAGCCGACGCGGTGGGTGACGAACATCTGCTCGTCGGCGCGGTACTCCGGCTCGATGCCGGCGTTCGTCTCCTCGAGCAGGACGTCGACGAGCTGTGCGATGCTCGTCTTGACCCCGGTGCCGACGTTGAGGTTCACGTCGGTCGCGTCGCTCTTCATCGCCAGGACGTTCGCCCGCGCGACGTCGCCGACGTGGACGAAGTCGTAGGCCTGCGAGCCGTCGCCGAAGATCACCGGGCGCTCGCCGGCGTCGATCCTGTCGAGGACCTTCATGATCACGCTGACGTACGTGCCCTTGTAGTCCATGCGCGGCCCGTAGACGTTCATGTAGCGCAGCCCGACGTAGTCCAGGCCGTGCTGCTCGTGGTAGGCGCGGAAGAACTGCTCGCCGGCGATCTTCGTCGCGCCGTACATCGTGCGGTTGTTGAACGGGTGGTCCTCGGTCATCGGCGTGAACAGCGCGTCGCCGTAGACCGAGGCCGACGACGAGTAGACGACCTTCTTGACGCCGGCGCGATGCGCGGCGTCGATGACGTTGAACGTCCCGACGCAGTTGATCTCGATCGCCGAGCGGGGCTCGTGCACGCACTCGTACAGCCACAGCGCGGCCAGCAGCCAGACGTAGTCGGTTCCCGCCATCAGCTCGTCGAGCAGCTCGACGTCGGCGATCGAGCCCTCGACGAGCGAGACGCGCTCGTCGACCAGCGCCGCGTCGAGGTTGTTGCGTGCGCCGCGCGCGAAGTTGTCGAGCACGACGATCTCGCGCACGGGCTCGGCGAGCAGCCGGTCGACGACGTGCGAGCCGATGAAGCCGGCGCCGCCGATGACGAGGACGCGTGAGTCTGCGAGATCAGGCATGCGAGTTCCGTGGTGAGGGGCCGCGGGCGGACGTCAAGCGGCGAGGCTAGCAGCCGCCTGCGCCGCGCCCGGCCTGCGCGGCGCGGCCGTCGCGTCCCCGCCCGCAG
>DASZOA010000394.1:0-9324 GCA_035551055.1 Solirubrobacteraceae bacterium | reverse complement strand
CCACGGCACCGGTCAGGGCTACTCGATCGGCACGCGCGCCTCGCACGGCTGCATCCGGATGCACGTCCCCGACGTCGTCGCGCTCTACAAGCGCGTCCCGGTCGGCACGCCGGTCCTGATCGGCTGACGCGCCCTGGAGCTGCTCACCGCGTCGAGCAGCGGCTGGGCCTTGAGCAGCATCTCGTCGTACTCGTCGTCGGCGTCGGAGAGCATGACGATCGCCCCGCCGGAGCCGATCGTCGCCCCCGCGGCCGTCGCGACGAGCGTGCGGATCACGATGCTCAGGTCGGCCGTCCCGTTGAGCGCGAGGTAGCCCAGCGCGCCCGAGTAGACGCCGCGCGGCGCGCCCTCGAGCGCGTCGATGATCTCCATCGTGCGCAGCTTCGGCGCTCCGGTCATCGAGCCGCCGGGGAACGTCGCGCGGATGCAGTCGACGAGGTCGACGTCGTCGCGCAGGCGACCGCGGATCGTCGAGACGAGCTGGTGCACGGTCTTGTAGGTCTCGACGTCCATGAGCTTGGGCACGTGGACGCTGCCGATCTGCGAGACGAGCCCAAGGTCGTTGCGCAGCAGGTCGACGATCATCAGGTGCTCGGCGCGGTCCTTCGGGCTGCGCGCGAGCGCCTCGCGCGCGGCGGCATCGGCGGCCGGGTCGGCGGCGCGCCGCGCGGTGCCCTTGATCGGCTTGGCCTCGATGGTGCGGTCGCGGCGCGCGCGCAGGAAGCGCTCCGGCGAGGAGCTGAGGATCGCACCCTCCTGCATCCGCAGGTACGCCGCGTAGGGCGCCGGGTTGACGCGCCGCAGGGCGCGATAGAGCTCGAACGGGTCGTGTGGCGGCGGCAGCGCGAGCGTGTTCGTCAGGCAGATCTCGTAGCTCTCGCCCGACTCGAGCAGGCGCTTGCAGGTCTCGATGTTCGCCATGTAGTGCTCGCGCCCGCGGCTGAGCCTGAACTCGAGCGCCGCCTGCCCGTGGTCGAGCGCGCGCGGCTCGGCGAGCGCGGGCAGGTCGTCCAGCGCGGCCGCGCTGGCGGCGATCCAGGCGTGCGCCGCCGCACGCTCGTCCTCGCTGCCGTCGCTCAGCGCGAGCAGGTGGGTCTGCTCGCGCTCGTGGTCGATCGCGACGATCCGGTCGGCGAGCAGCAGGAACGCGTCGGGCAGCTCGGCCTCGCGGGCGTCGGTCGCGCCGCAGTCGGCCTTCAGCTCGTAGCCGAGGTAGCCGACGAAGCCGCCGTTGAGGTCGAACGGCAGCTCGGGGCTGTCGGTGCGCAAGCGGGCGAGCTCGCGGCTGAGGTAGTCGAAGAGCGTCTCCCGGCGCGCGCGGGTCTCGCCGCCGCGCGTGACCGTCAGCAGCGAGCCGGCGACGCGGTAGCGCACCGTGGCGCCGAGGCCGCCGAGCGCCGATCCCATGAAGCTGAAGCGCGACAGCGCCGGGACGACGAGGCTCGAGTCCAGCCAGAACGCGTGCGCGCGATCGCCGAACAGCGCCGCGAAGGCGCGCTCGGCGACGGGCGTGCCGGTCAGCACGCGGTGCTCGAGCTGCACATTGCCGCGGCTGCTCGCGGGGGTGCGGCCGCCGGGCACGACGCTGCTGTGCAGCGCGGGCGCCGTGCTGCGTGCGCGGCGCCGCCCGGGCGACAGCGCGACGAAGTTCGCGACGAGCCGCTCGCCGTGCTCGGTGCCGATCGACTCGGGATGGAACTGCACGCCCCAGGCGGGGCGGCGGCGGTCGGCGATCGCCATCAGCGTGCCGTCGTCGGCCCAGGCAATCGGGTCGAGCTCGGGCGGCAGCGCGGGCTCGACGACGAGCGAGTGGTAGCGCACGGCGCGGAAGCCCTGCGGGATGCCGTCGAACAGCCCGTCGCCGCGATGGAAGATCGGGCTGATCCGGCCGTGGACGATCTCCGCCCCGCGCACCACGCTGCCGCCGTGGACGTGCGCGAGCCCCTGATGGCCGAGGCAGACGCCGAGAACCGGGATCGCGCGCTGGGCGAGCGCGGCGCGCCCGACGCCGAGGTCGCGCTCGCGCTCGGGCCGCCCGGGGCCCGGGGAGACGACGATCCGGTCCCACGGATGCGCCGCGAGCGCGCTCCACTCGATCTCGTCGTTGCGCACGACGACCGGCTCCTCGCCCGCGACGCTGGCGATCAGCTGGTAGAGGTTGAACGTGTACGAGTCGTAGTTGTCGATCAGCAACGTCGCCACGAGTGCCCCACACCCTAGACACCGTCCTGCGCTGGACCGGCTCGGCGTTGCGGCCGGCCGCCGCCGCACCGGCCGGCGAGCTGCTCGTCGCCGACTCCTGGCTGCTCGACGAGGGCTACGAGCGCGCGGCCGACGCCCACTGGGCGCGCTTCTGCGGCTCGTGCGCCGAGCTCGGCGTGCAGCGCGGCGAGCTCGCGCGCTTCCGCGGCGCGGTGAGAGCTGCGCTGCCCGCCGAGGGGCGCTGGTTTCCGCGCATCGAGCTGACCGCCGACGGACTCGCCCTGCGCCTGCGCCGCGCGCCGCCGCTCGAGCGCGAGGCGCGCGTCCTCGTCGCGCCGCCCGGCGACCCGCGCCGCCGCCCGCGGCGCAAGGGGCCCGACCTCGCGCTGCTCGGATCCCTGCGCGCGCGCGCGCGAGAGCGCGGCGCCGACGAGCTGCTGCTCTGCGGCGCGGACGGCACGCTGCTGGAGGGCGCCCTGTCGAGCCTGCTGTGGTGGGAGGGCGAGGCGCTGTGCACGCCGCCCGACGAGCACGTGCTGCCGGGCGTGACGCGCGCGCTGCTGCTCGACGCCGCGCGCGCGCGCGGCGTCGAGGTGCGCGTGCGCGCGGCGCGGCCCGCCGAGCTCGACGGCTGCGAGACGTGGCTGACGAGCGCGCTGCACGGGATCCGCGTCGTCAGCGGGTGGCTGTCGCCGTCGATCGCCGCGGGCGCCGGCGTGCGGGCGCCGGCGTGGCGCGAGGAGCTCGACCGCGATGGCTGAGCGGGCGGGCTACGACGAGATCGCCTCCGTCTACGAGTTCCTCGTCCCCGACGCGCTGCTGTCGCCGCAGGGCAGCTTCGGCGCGTTCGCCGAGCACGTCGAGCCGGGCGCGTGCGTGCTCGACTGCGCGTGCGGCACCGGCACGCTCGCGGTCGGCCTGGCGCTCGCGGGTTGCGAGGTCGTCGCGACCGACGCCAGCGCGGCGATGGTCGCGCGCACGGCGGAGCTGGCGGCGGCGCACGGCGCACGGGTCGAGGCGTCGGTCTGCGACTGGGCGGCGCTGCCCGAGCGCGGCTGGGACGAGCGCTTCGACGTCGTCTTCTGCGTCGGCAACTCGCTGCCCCATGCCCCCGGCCGCGCGGCCCGCCGCGCGGCGCTGCGCGCGATGGCCGCGGCGCTGCGCCCCGGCGGCCTGCTCGTCGTCACCTCGCGGACATGGGAGCAGGTGCGCGCCGGCGGCTCGCGGCTGCAGGTCGCCGAGCGGCTCGTCGAGCGCGACGGGCGCCGCGGCCTGCCGATCTACGCCTGGACGATCCCCGAGCGCTGGGACGAGCCGCACGTCTTCGAGGTGGCGGTCGCGGTCGTCGCCGCCGACGGCGCCGTCGCGACCTGTTCGGAGCGCTTCGAGTTCTGGCCCTTCACCGAGGGCGAGCTGCTCGAGGACCTGGGCGCGGCGGGGCTGGAGCCCGAGGGCACCGGGGTTCCGGCGGACAAGGCGGGGCGCTACCTCGTGACCGCGCGGCGGGTGGGCGGCGGGGCGTAGCCGGGGGCGCGCGCGGGTCGCGCCAAGCGGCGCGGTCAGTCGGCGCGTGGCACGCCGGCGAGGCGCAGTACGACCTCGAGCGAGTTCCGGGGCCCGGGCCAGTGCTCGCGGAGGAGCTCGACGCCGCCCGAGCGCACGACGCGGCGCAGGACGAGCGCGACGACGATCGCGTCGTCGAGCTGCCCTGCGACCGGGATGACGTCGGGCACGAGGTCGAGCGGGAGTGCGAGGTAGCCGGTCATCGCGACGAGCAGCAGCTTGCGCGAGCGAGGGATCCGGTCGTCGGCGAGCAGCCGCCGGAAGAGCACGATGCAGTCGGGGATGAAGCCGGCAAGGGCCCGCGCGGCGCTGCGCCGGCCGGCGATGCGCGTGCTCGAGTGGCACTTCGCCGATGTCCGCTCGTCCCCGTGTCACTCGAGCATGACACGCGTCGCGCTAGGCTCGGCCCGAGACCATGGGGATCGTCGCCACCAGGCATTGGCACCGCGTCGAGGATGGTCGCCTGCAGTGCGACGTCTGCCCGCGCGGCTGCAAGCTGCGCGACGGGCAGCGCGGCCTGTGCTTCGTGCGCGCGCGCGAGGGGGAGCAGATCGTGCTGACGACGTACGGTCGCTCGAGCGGCTTCTGCGTCGATCCGATCGAGAAGAAGCCGCTCAACCACTTCCTCCCCGGGACGCCGGTGCTCTCGTTCGGGACCGCGGGCTGCAACCTGGCCTGTCGCTTCTGCCAGAACTGGGACATCTCCAAGTCGCGCGAGATGGACACGCTGGCCGACGCCGCCTCGCCCGAGGGGCTCGCCGCGGCCGCCGAGCGGCTCGGCTGCTCGAGCGTCGCCTTCACCTACAACGACCCGGTCATCTTCATGGAGTACGCGATCGACGTCGCCGACGCGTGCCGCGAGCGCGGGATCCGCTCGGTCGCGGTGACCGCGGGCTACGTCTGCGACGAGCCGCGCCGCGAGCTCTTCGCCCACATGGACGCGGCCAACGTCGACCTGAAGGCGTTCACCGAGGACTTCTACCGGAGCACGTGCTCGGGCCATCTGCAGCCGGTCCTCGACACGCTGGAGTACCTCAGGCACGAGACCGACGTCTGGTTTGAGATCACGACCCTGCTGATCCCCGGGCTGAACGACTCCGACGACGAGGTCGACGCCATGACGAGCTGGGTGGTCGAGCGCCTCGGCCCCGACGTGCCGATGCACTTCACGGCCTTTCATCCCGACTACAAGCTGCGCGACCGCCCGCCGACGCCTCCCGAGACGCTGGCCCGCGCGCGTTCGATCGCGATCGCCAACGGCGTGCGCTTCGCGTACACCGGCAATGTCTTCGACCGCGAGGGCGGCAGCACGTACTGCGGCGGCTGCGGCGAGCTCGTCGTCGAGCGCGACTGGTTCCAGATCGGGCGCTACGAGCTCACCGACGACGGCCGCTGCCGGTCGTGCGACACGCCGCTGCCCGGCGTCTTCGCCGGCGCCGCGGGCGACCACGGCCGGCGCCGCCGGCCGGTCCGGCTCGCGCCGCCGGGCGCCTGAGCAGCGCCGGGCGCGGCGACCCGCGCCTACCCCGACAGCTCGCCTGTCGCCGCGCGCTCGAGCTCGCCGTCGACCGGCATCGAGGCGCCGAGCAGCGGCGAGCAGATCTCCGGGTCGTCCTGGTCGCAGACGAACAGGAAGTCGATGACGCCGGTGTCGATCGTGGCGTGCACGCCCTCGACCTTGTAGCGGCGGTCGATCGTGCGCATGCGCCGCACCTCCCCGTCGAGGTCGATCGTGCCGACGACCGAGCCGCGGATCTCGCCGCCGCCGCCCCGCGCCTCGGCCGAGGCGGTGAACACGAGGATGTCGCCGCCGAGCGGCGTGGCGTCGCTGAACGTGACCTCCACGCCGTCGAGCTCGCCGAGGTCGTAGGAGCGCACGGCGGCGAGCTCGTCGACGTCGATGCGCAGATCGCCGCGCAGCGATTCCATCACCGCGTCGAGCGAGAGCTCGGCGACGACGTTCATCGTCTCCGCGTGGTTGCCGCGGTGCAGCAGCCACAGCCGCTCGCCCATCACGCACGCCCCCTCGATGTTGAGCCGCTCGACCTGCTCGCCGAGCAGGTGGTAGATCGGACCGAGGTCGACGACGCGCGGCTCGCCGCGCAGCCCGCCGTCGGCCTGCAGCGACCACACGAACCCGCGGTCGCGCCCCTCGCCCGAGCCCGATCCGAGGCCGAGCAGCGCGCCGTACGGGTTGTCCTCGAACGGCGGGACCACGGTGAGCGCCTCGAGGTCGGGCTTGGCCGCCTTGCGCTCCTCCTCGTCGACCGGAAGCGTGCCCGGCAGAACCTGGCGCAGCTCGCCGGGCGCAGGGTTCGACATCCGGAACACCGCGAGCTCGAGCAGGTCGTCGCCGATGACGTAGACGAAGTCGCCGCGTCGCACGACGCCGCTGGCCGACGAGACGTGGGCGTGCCGGCCTTCGATGTCGGGCTCCTCGAGGTCGAGGTACCGCAAGGTGCGCAGCTCCAGCGGCGGCAACGACTCGAGATTGCTGGTGCGGCGGTCCATCCGAGCTGGGGTTCTCCGACGCGGCGACCGCCCAAACCAGGGGAGACGGCGACCGCGTGGGCAGTTGCTGACCGCAATCTCCCAAAAGGTTGTCGGGATTTGCTACAAGCCCGGTATGCCCTGGACTCCAGATCCCACCTTCTACCCCTCGCCGCGCAGCGCCGCCGCCGCGCCCGCCGAGGAGTACGCCTACGTCGTGACGCTCAACGAGGCCGGCACGGGGGCCGTCGAGCCGGACGCGGCGGGCGGGCCCAAGCCCGACGCGCTGACGGTCGTCGACCTCAAGCCCGACTCGTCGACCTACGGTCAGGTCGTCGGGCGCCTCGACATGCCCAACCTCGGCGACGAGCTGCACCACTTCGGCTGGAACGCCTGCTCGAGCGCTCTGTGCCCGTGGGCGCCGCATCCGCACGTCGAGCGCCGCTACCTGATCATCCCCGGCCTGAAGTCCTCGCGGATCCACGTCGTCGACGTCAAGGACGACCCCTTCAACCCCAAGCTCGTCAAGGTCGTCGAGGCCGACGAGCTGCACCGCAAGACCGGCTACTCGCGCCCGCACACCTCGCACTGCGGACCCGAGGGCCTCTACGTCTCGGCGCTCGGCGCGCCCGACGGCGAGGGTCCGGGCGGGGTGTTCCTCATGGACCACGAGACCTTCGAGCCCAAGGGGCAGTGGGAGATCGATCGCGGCCCGCAGGAGCTCGCCTACGACGTGTGGTGGAACATCGGCTACGACACGCTGCTCACGAGCGAGTGGGGGACGCCGAACATGGTCGAGAACGGCGTGCAGGCGGAGCTGCTGCTCGAGGGCCGCTACGGCCATCAGCTGCACGTCTGGGACCTCCGGCGCCGCCGCCATCAGCAGGCGATCGACCTCGGCGCCGAGCAGCAGATGGTGCTCGAGCTGCGCCCGGCGCACGACCCGCGCAAGGGGTACGGCTTCGTCGGCGTCGTCGTCTCGACGGCGGACCTCAGCGCGAGCATCTGGCTGTGGGAGCGCGTCAACGGCAAGGTCGAGGCGCGCAAGGTCATCGAGATCCCGGCCGAGCCCGCCGAGGCCGACCAGCTGCCGCCGGTCGTCGCGCCGTTCGGAGCCGTGCCGCCCCTGGTCACCGACATCGCGCTCAGCGTCGACGACAACGACCTCTACGTCTCCTGCTGGGGGACGGGCGAGCTCAAGCGCTTCGACGTCAGCGACCCGCGCAACCCGCGCGAGACGGGCAGCGTGCACCTCGGCGGCATCGTCCGCGAGGCCGGGCACCCGGCGGCCGGCGCGCTGCAGGGCGGACCGCAGATGGTCGAGGTCTCGCGCGACGGCCGGCGCGTGTACCTGACGAACTCGCTGTACGCCAGCTGGGACCGCCAGTTCTACCCGCGCGGGATCAAGGGCTGGATGACCAAGCTCGACGCGCCGCAGGGCGAGGGGCTCAGCGTCGACCCCGACTTCTTCGTCGAGTACGACGGCGAGCGCCCGCACCAGGTGCGCCTGCAGGGCGGGGACGCCAGCTCGGACTCCTACTGCTTTCCGTGAGCTACACCGCCGAGCTGCTGGCGCTCGTCGCGCTCGGGGCCTACCACGGGCTCAACCCGGCGATGGGCTGGCTGTTCGCGGTCTCGCAGGGCCTGCAGCACGGCGACCGGCGCGCCGTCACGCGATCGCTCGCGCCGATCGCGGTCGGCCACGAGGCATCGGTCGCGCTCGTCGCCGCGCTCGTGCTCGGCCTCGGCGTGATCGCCGACCCGGGCGTCCTGCACGTCGCCGCGGCGGCGGCGCTGATCGGCTTCGGACTCTTCCGCTTCGCCCGCCCGCGCTGGCATCCGCGCTGGACGAAGATGCGCGTCGACCGCCGCGAGCTGGCGCTGTGGTCGTTTCTCATGTCCAGCGCGCACGGCGCCGGGCTGATGGTCGCGCCGGTGCTGCTCGGCGGCGCGACGGCGCACGCCGCCGGCACGCATGACCTGGCGCTGGCGGGCGGCGCGCCGGTGGCCGCGGTCGCCGTCGGCGTCGGCCTGCACGCGCTGGCGATGATCGCGGTGATGGGCGTCGTCGCGATGCTCGTCTACGTCAAGCTCGGAGTCGAGATCCTGCGCCGCACGTGGATCAACACCGACGCGCTGTGGGCGGGCGCGTTCGTGGTCGCCGGCGTGATCACGCTGTTCTCGTAGCGCGCGCGCCGGCCCCGCTACCCGCCTCGGCCCACCTCGTCGCGCAGGCGCTCGATCTCGCGCAGCAGCTCGCGCTGGCGGCGGATGACGTCGTCGAGGCGGTCCTCGACGCTGCCGCCACCCGGCGTGGTCGTCGTGCCGCCGCCGGCGCCCGCACCTCCGCCGCCGCCGGCGCCGTCGGTCGCGGGCTCCTCCCCCGTTCCGTCGGCCGCCGCGCCGGGCGCCGCCGAGTCGTCGGGCACGTCGCCGGTCTGCATGTAGCGCATCGTCTTGGCCTCCGCCTGCGGGTCGCGGTCGTTGTCGAAGATCGCGACGAGCTTGTTCGTCTCGGCGTCGACGACGACGGTCTTGGACACCGCGTTGGCGGTGTTGGGGATGATCGACGCGAGGTAGACGAGGCGGCCCCTGACGAACACCGGGCGCGGCTCGACGACGCGGAAGTTGCCCGAGCCCGGGGTGTCGTCGCCGAAGTCGACGCCGGGGATCGAGACCGCGCGGACGGCCTGCAGCGCGCGCCGGTTGCCGCTCAGTGACGTGCGCGGGGGGACCCGCCAGATCCGCGTCCGGCCGGTGACGGCGTCGGTGAGGAAGATCGCGCTCGCCGCGAAGGCGCGCCCGTACGGCTCGGCGACCGTGACCCACTGCGGACCGAGGCCGGCGGCGCCGAAGTCGACGAGGTACGGCTGGCGGTTGGTCTCGGTGTCGGTGATCCGCGTCTGGTCCTCGTGCACGAACCAGGCGTTCCACAGGCCGCGCTTGTACTGGTAGGCGTCCTGGACCCGGCGCGCCTTCGCCGCGAGCGCGATCTTCCTCACCGACGCCGTCACCGGCCGGACGCGGATCTGGCGGGTCCCCCCGCGCACGTCGCTGAGCGGCAACCGG
>DASZOA010000393.1:0-10971 GCA_035551055.1 Solirubrobacteraceae bacterium | reverse complement strand
CCCGTCCAGGTGTACGCGTAGGGCGCGGTGCCGTCCTCGCCGAGCTTCGCGGTGCCGTTGAAGAACTCGACGTTGGTGACGGTCCCATCGGCGTCCGAGGCGTGGGCGGCGATCGCGACGGTCGCCGGCGCGTCGAACGTGGCGCCGTCGGCCGGCTGCGTGACGCCAACCGTCGGGGCCGCGTCGCTCAGCGCCAGCGTTACCATCCGCGCGACCGACGGGACGCCAGCCTTGTCGACGATGAACAGCATGTAGGGCCCCGGCGGCGCGATGTTCGCGTTCGCCGGGCCGCTCGCCGACAGCGCCGTGCCGGTCGCCGCGAAGGTCAGCGGTACGTAGCGTTGGTCCATGTCGACCGAGTGGGTGACGGCACCCAGGCGCACGAGCCCGACCTTCGCGATCGAGGCGGCGTCAGGCGTGTCGATCTGCAGTGACGAGCCGTAGCCGACGGTTGCCGGGGCGGACGTGATCTGCGGGCGCGGCGCGAGCTGACCGGACCCGTCCTTCTTGTACAGGTAGGGCGGCGTGAACACCTCGGCGTTCTTGGCCAGGTAGCCGACCCGGTCGCAGGTGCCGCAGAGACCGCCTCCGGAGGACAGCACGCGGGCGTCGGCGAGCAGCAGCGCCGTGGAGTGGTACTGGCGCGTGACCTGCTGCGCCGCAAGCGTCTTCCACGCACCGGTCGCCGGGTTCCACAGCTCGGCGGCGTAGACGCCGTTGTTGAGGTCGACGAGCCCTGCACCCGACGAGTTGCCGCCCGTCGCAAGGACGGTGCCGTCGGCGAGCAGCGTGAGGTTGTGCTGGCGGCGCCCGAAGGCCATCGGAGCCGTCGCGGCGACCGTCGGGCTCGCCCCGTTGACGTCGATCACGCGCGCGTCCTTCACCGAACTGCCGCCGCCCGCGACGAGCACCTTGCCGATGTCATACATCGCGTGACCGCCGTAGCTTCGGTTGATCGCGTCGCGCTGCGCGTAGCTCTGCCACGACCCGGTTCCGCCGGGATCCAGCTTGCGCATCGTCTGGTCCGGACCGGAGTAGAACGCGCGGCCGTCCGGCGCGACATCCAGCCACGGATACAGCGGCAGGTCCAGCGAAGCCGTGCTGAGCGTGCGCAGCGTGCCATCGGTCGTGCGCACCTCCGGGATGGCCGGGCGGCCCCCGGTGATCAGCAGCTCGCCGTCGGGCAGCCCGGTGACCGTCGGATACCAGCGCTCGTAGACCATGTCGGGCCCGCGCGCCCACGTCTTGGTCGCGGTCGAGAAGATGTGCGTCTGGCGGATCCCGCCGAGGCTCGAGTCCTTGTTGCCACCCGCCAGAAATACCGAGCCGTCGAGCAGATGCGCAAGGCCGCTGCAGAAGACGTTGAAGCCGGTGTCGACCCGCACATCCTGGTGCGCCCCCGTGGGCGGGTCCCACACGGTCGCCCGCGTGTGATCGTGTACCGGGTAGGTCTCGGTCGCCTTGTCGCCGACGGAGTCATAGGCGAGCACCCTGCCATCCGCCAGCAACGCCACGTGCACGCCGACCACCGGCCAGTCGACCGGCGCCGACCACGACCCGACCTCGCCCTCGCTGCCGCCGACAGCCGCCGCCGCGGCCTGCGCGTCGCTCGCCGTCGCCACCCTCGTCTTCTGCTGCAGGGCCTGCTCCTGCAGGGCGGAGCGCGGCCCCGCAGAGTCCTCCTGCGCGTGCTGCTCGGGAGTATCCGCAGAGGCCGCAGCCGGCACCGCGAGGACGATCAGGAAGGCCGACGCGATCAGTACAACGCGGTGCGTGCGCATGGTGCTCCAGGTCCGTGCTTCGGTGAGCGCGACCGTACAGCGATGCCAGGAGCGGTGACCGCGACGATGGTCTAGTCGACGCCGGCGACGAGCGTCACGAGCGCGAGCGACTCCTTCGCGGCGAGCTGGTGTCGCGGAGACCCGGCGACCAGGTGCCGACGAGCTTTCTCACCACCTGCCGCGCGCGCGCCAGGCGTGGCCTGCCGCCGACGTACAGCACCGGATAGGCAACCTTCCAGGCCCACGGCAGGCTCGAGCTTCGACGATGAGCGCGCAGGTTGGAGAACAACCGCGGATGTTCCTGCTTCAGGCGGCGATACACCGCGACGTGGTTCTGGTTGCTACGGCTGAACGAGCGGTTGGTGCCCACGCGGTAGCGGAAGACGACGCCGCCGGTGTGGATGCCCTTGCAGCCATGTTGGGCGAGGGTCATCCACAGATGCCAGTCCTCGTGGCCGCGAGCCGTCGGCCAGCCGCCGACCGCGACGAGGGCCTCACGCCGGAACATCGCCAGTCCCGGCCACTTGTTGACGTAGGCGGCGCGGAAGGGATCGAGCGTCGGCGCGGTTCGGCGCCGGCCCTCCCGAAGACCGAACTCCTCGTAGTCCCCGTAGCAGACGCCAGCGTCGGGATCGGCGTCCAGCCGCGCCGCCATCGCGGTGAGGACGCCGGGCCGGAGCAGGTCGTCGGCATCGAGGTTGAAGACGTAGGGGGCGGTCGTCGCGGTGAGGCCGGTGTTGCGGGCGGCGCCCTGGCCGAGGTTGGTCGTGTGGCGGAGCACCCGGTAGCCACGCGCCTGAAGCTGCGGGTACAGCTGCAGCGTCGCCGCGTCCGTCGAATCGTCGTCGACGACGACCACGTCTATCGGTTCCGGCTCGTCGATCGAGGCGAGCGTCTCGGGGAGCAGAGCGCCGTCGTTGAAGCACGGGATGATGACGGCAATCCGCGGCACCGCCGCGTGGTCTTCGCCGGGCATCGGGTGCACGCTCATCGTCCTCCACGATATGCCCTCGCCAGGCGCTGACGGGGGGTGTGGACGTGCAGCGCCTCCTCGTAGACGCCGGCGGTCGTGGTGACCATCCGCTCGAGCGTGAAGGCGCGGCCGTGGCGTAGGATCGACGCCTGACGCATCCGCTGCCGTCGCTCGTCGTCCTGCAGGAGGGCCACCAGCGCCTCGGCGAGCGCGGCGGGATCTGCGGGCGGCACCAGCACTCCGGTCTCGGCCGTCACGGCCTCCGCCGTCCCGCCCACGTTCGTGGCAACCTGCGGTACGCCGCACGCGAGCGCCTCGAGGACCGCGATCGGCAGGCCCTCCCAGTCGGAGGACAGCACGAAGACGTCCAGTGCGCGCAGGTAGCGTTCGACGGGCGGCGTGAAGGGCAGCAACTCGAAGCGCGGCTCGTCGGCAAGGCCGAGTCGCTCCGCATGCCGGCGCAGGGGTCCCGCCAGCGGGCCGTTGCCGACGACGACCAGGCGGGCGGCGGGGACACGGCGCAGGACCTCCGGCGAGGCGTCCAGCAGCACGTCGAGCCGCTTCTGCCGTCGTAGGACGCTCACGGCTCCCGCGAGCGGGCCCGCTTGCCCGCGCGCCGCGAGACGCGGATCGCGGGCGATCGAGTCGTCGCAGGGGGCGCAGCCGTTGTGGACCACGCGCAGCCGCGCCGCCCCACCGAGTCCTGCCGCGGTGGCCTCGCGCCGCTCGTGCTCTGAGACGCAGATGATCCGCGCGGTCAGCGGCGCCAGCGCGCGCTCGGCGGCGCGCGCCCCGACGCGCCGCCCGAGACCGAACGGGCCGACGAAGGGCAGGGCGTGCGGCGTGTAGACGGCGGGGACGTTCGCATGCCATGCGGCGAGCCGCCCCAGTACGCCGGCCTTCGCCGAATGGCAGTGCACGAGGTCGTAGGACCCGTCGCGCAACAGCTCCGACAGCCGGCGCAGCGCAGCGGCCTCGCGGCGGAGGTCTCTGTATCGACGCGACAGCGGGAGCCGGTGAACGTGGACGCCGGCGGCGGCCAGCCGCGGGTAGATCGTCGCTTGCGGGGGTCCCGCGACCTCGACCTCCCATCCGTAGGTACCGAGGTTGACCGCGAGCGCTGCGACGTTCTCCGCCACCCCGCCGTCAGGCGGCTCGAGGGCGAGGAGAACGCGGCGCACCCCCCGGGACGTACCCCCGCCGCAGAGCGGCTACCGCACCCGGAGGTTGCGAGCGCGCGCGTTTGAGGGATGCGCCGCCGGCGATCCGAGGTAGCGCGCCTGCACGCGGTAGCTGCCCCTTGGCAGTGCTCGGATACGCAGCTTGAACGCGCCGCGCGCGTCAAGCGCCCCCGTCACCGCGCGGACGGTGCGCGGCCGCGGCGAGGCGGCCCGCTCGACGCGCACACGCACCCGTCCCGAGGCGGCGCCGCGCACGTGACCATAGATCAGCAGCCGCGTCGCGCGCTTGCCACGGCTGGCCGCGACGGCGGCGGCGGCACGCCTGCCGGTCGGCTTCAGGGTCATGCTGCGCGAGCCGCGCTGCCGCGAGGCCGGCTGCGGGTCGGCGAGCACGGTGGCGGTCGCGGCCAGCGCCGCGCGACGCAGCACGGCGCCACGCCCGCCGTCGAGCTTGACCGACGACACCGTCCGCCCGGCGCTGTCGAGCAGCCGCTCGCCGAGCTTGACGGCGCGCCGCGGAGCGCCGGGCTCGTTGAGGAGCACCACCCCATGCGCGTAGTCGCGTCGCAGGAGCCCTGACCACTCCGCCCGCGCGCCGAGCGGCGCGCCGAGATCGGCGTCGTACATCGTCCACCAGCTGTCCGGCGTCATCGAGGCGAGGCCGACGCCGTCGTCGCCGCCGGAGACGAGGAAGTACGCGGCGAGGTTGTACTCGCGACCGGCCGCGCTGTCATCGAAGGCATCGAGCACCACCGTGCGGCCGGCCGCGTGCACCGCGTCGACGTGGTCGAGAAACGCGTGCAGCGACCACTGTCCGGTGCCGCCGGTCAGCCCGCCGTCGTTCACGCCGCGCTCGAGGTTCACGCGATCGGCGGCGGCGATCTGGCGGCGAACGTACGGGTCGGCGCTGCGGCTCGGCTGGACGGCGAACCAGATCGCGTTGTGCAGGATCTCCGCCTGCGGCAACTCGGCACGGATCTCCTCGACGAACTCGGCGACGTACCGACGCCAATCCTCCGACGTCATCGCCTGGCCGGTGCGGGCGTCCATCGGCGCCCGCCAGCGCCCCTGCCCGTCCGCGACGCGGAACTCGAGGTTCACGTCGTCGATCCAGAGGCCGCGGTAGCCGCGTGCCAGGACGGCACGCGCACGCTCGATCCAGGCGCGACGAAACGACGGGCTGCCCACATCGCCGGCGTACTGCGGGCAGGTGCCGCCGGAGCAGCCCCACGGGATGTAGAGCGCTGCGCCCCCCGCGTCTCGCAGCACCCATTCCGGGTGCGCCGCGAGGGTCGCGTCGTCCTCCCGGTAGATCGCGTAGAGGTTCTGCGACACGAGGCCCTGCGGGTACCACGCGGTCTTGTCGTCGAAGTACGGCGACCAGACCTCCGCACGATGGAACTTCTCACGCATCCACGCCTGGAAGCTCGGCGTCGCGGCGCTCATGTAGCGATCGAACGAGGAGTCGGTGCGCTTGAAGAACTTCACGCTGCCGGCGTCGGCGCCGGCGGCAGCGGCGACGTTCGGGGTGATCGCGACGCACACCATGATGAGCATCGCCAGGAGTCGCACGCGCGCATGGCCGGGCATGCTGGACGCTTCGGTACGATCGACCCGCGGCCGGCGCGGCACGGCGATTGCTCGACGTTCGTGCGAGGCGAGTGCCGCGAGTGATCGTCCTGGTCCGTCCCGCGTTGCCCGGCAGAAAGGCGCGATGAGAACCGATCCGGCAGAGCGGGAGCGGGACGAGGTCGCCGCCGACACGGTCGACATGGAGCGCTACGTGGCAAGGCTGCGGCGCAATGCGGTGCTGATCGCGACGATCGTCATCGTCCTTACGGCCGCCGTCACCGTGGCGTCGCTGCGGGTGCCGAAGTCCTACGAGGCGACGGCCGACGTCGTCATCCTCGAGCGCGACCTCCTCGCATCCACGAGCTCAGACGACGACTCCCTGCGACGCCGGCTCGCGACGCTGCGCGCGCTGGTCACGACGCCGGGCGTCCTGGCACCGGCCGCCGAGCGGCTCGGCATCGGCACCGAAGCACTGGAGAGTCGCGTCAGCGCCAGCGCCGACCGGGAGGCCGCCGTGCTGTCGATATCGGCATCTGCGGGGACCGCGCGCGACGCGCAGCAAACCGCGAACACGGTTGCACGATCCTTCGTCGAACAGCAGACGCAGGCTGAGCGGACGCGCCTGCGGGCGGTCATCGACAGGCTCTCCGCGCGGATCGCACAGCTCGGCGCCGCCGCCGACCCCGACGCTCCGTCGCTTCGCGCGCTCGCGGAGCGCCGCGCGGAGCTCGAGCTGGCCGAAGCAGCCGCCGACAGCGACCTTGAGGTCGCGCGGCCGGCCGACCTGCCGCAGGCCGCGTCGGCGCCACGCCCGCTTCGCAACGCCGTCCTCGCCTTGTTCGCGTCGCTGTTCCTCGGAGTGCTCGTGGCGCTGGCCCGCGAGCAGCTGCGGCCACGGCCGACCGCCCGCGAGCTCTCAGACGTCCTCGGGATGCCGATCCTGGTGAGGTTGCCGGAGAACGCGCGGCGCATCGACCGGGTAGGCCGTCCGCACGCCGACCCCGAGGCGCCGTACCGCAGCCTCGCGGCGCTGCTGCGGGTCGCGCTGCCACCGGGAAGCTGCCACAGCGTGCTCGCGACCAGCGCCCTGCGTGGCGAGGGCAAGACGACGATCGTGCAGCGGCTGGGAGCCGTGCTGGCGGCCGCCGGGCAGCGGACGCTCGTCGTGTCGGCCGACCTGCGCAGCCCCGACCTGGACGCGCTGTACGGCGTGCAGGACGCGCCCGGCCTGTGGGACCTGCTGGTCGGCCGCGGAAGCACCGACGGCACGACCATCGAGCAGGTCATCGTCGCGCGCGCGGATGGAGAGGTCGGCAGGCCGGACGTGCTGCCATCGGGGGCATCGGGCATCGATCCGGGCTACACACTGCAGCCACGTGCCATCCGCAGCGTGCTGAGCACCGTCGCGGACCTCGACTACGCCTATGTGCTGATCGACGGACCGCCGGCGCTCGGCGACGGCGCAGACGCAGCGGTACTGGCCACGGCGTCCGATCGGATCCTCGTCGTCGCCCGGCTACGACGGATCTCTACGCTCGACGCGCTCGAGCTTCGCGAGCGGCTCGGCTTCATCGGCGCCCGGCCGCTCGGGCTGGCCGTGCTGGACCCCGACGCGGCCGTCAGCTCGCCGTCCGCACCTCAACGCGCGGCGGCCGGCCGGCAGGGGTCGGGCGCGGCGAGCCCGCGCTGACGCTTCCCGCCCAGATCAGCGCCGCCACCACCCACAAGTGGCGCCAGTGCAGCGTGTCGACCACCGCGCTGTTGACGAGCAGCCCGCACCACGCGCCGAGCAGCGCAGCCGAGCCGATACCGAAGGTGTCGCGACCCGCAAGCGCGTTGGCGACGGCGAGCCCCAGCGTGACGCCGATCAGCGCGAGCCACGCGAGCAGCCCGACAACACCCTGCTCTGCGAGGACCCGGACATACGTCGAGTGCGCCTCGAGCGAGTGGTAGAACCGGAACTGGCCAGGCCCGACGCCCGCCGCGTGGCTCGTGGCGAGGTCGATGCCGGCGCGCTGCGCGGTGAAGCGCTCGGTGTCGTAGGACTGCAGTTGGGCGCGCTCCTCGAAGAACCCCAGCGAGCCCGTGGACTGCATGACCGCGAGCACCGCTACGCCAGCGACGACGAGCATGACGAGCATCCGGAGCGCCCGCCGGCCGCCGCGCCGTCGCAGGGCGACGACGCTGAGCATGACGAGGGTCGCGACGACGAAGTTGATCCAGCCGGCGCGCGAGAAGGACACGACGACGCCGAGGGCGAGGATCAGGAACAGCGCGCCGATGACGAAACCCCGCAGCCGGAGCAGCTGCGGCCGGAGGCGCTCCTCGAGGAGGATCGCCGCGATCGGCACCAGGAACGGGCCGTACACGTTCGCGTCCTCGAAGAGGACGTTCGCGCGCGTCTGCGTGCCGTCCATCAGGATCTCCGCGCCCGGTATGCCCACGTAGACGACCGCGATCCCGAGCAGCGCGGATGCCACCGCGACGAGCAGCCAGGTGACCACGAGGATGCGGGCGCGCCGCGCGGAGTCCAGCCACCCCGCGAGCCACAGTGCGAGGACCGCGAGGTAGACGGTGATCAGGCTGAAGCGCAGCGCCACGGGCAGCTCGACCGACGCAAGCATCGACGCCGCGTTCATCAGCACAAAGGCTGCGATCGGGAGGGTGATCGAGATCGGTGCGCGCGAGGCACCGAACCGACCCGTCGCGATCGCCACCGCGATGATCACCGCGAAGACCGCGTCCGGTGGTGCCGGCTCGATCTCCACGACGGCCATGAGCAGGAAGCCGAGCGCTACGGCCGCGTCGTAGCGGGCGATCGTGAGCGCCAGGATCGCGATCGCCGCGAGACCCGCAGCGAGCGCGACGGGGAGGCTGGGGTCGGCTGCTTCGAAGCCGCGCGTGAGACCCGCGGCGAGCAGCCCGAGCGCGACGATCGCCGTCGTCGCCGAAGCGGCCCGCCGAGCGGGTCGGAGCAGCACCCCGCTGGTCTGCGCAGCGCCGTCAGCCATGTTCACGGGGCGGCTGCGGCAGCCTCGGTCGAGGGAGCGCCGGCGGAGGCGCCCGCCGTCGCGCGACCCGCGAATCGGCGAGCGGCGCGGATGGAATACTGGCGGCGTGCACGAGCGAGTGGCCGTGATCATCCCGTGCTTCAACGACGGCCCGTTCGTCGCGCAGGCGGTCGGCTCGGTCCAGGAGCGCGAGCCGGTCGAGCTCGTGGTCGTCGACGACGGCTCGTCCGACGGCGCGACTGCCGAGGTGCTCGAGCGCCTGGCATACGACGGCGTCCGCGTCGTGCACCACGAGGTCAACAAGGGTCTTTCGGCTGCCCGCACGACCGGCCTGCACAGCACCGAGGCGCCGTACGTCTTCCCGCTGGATGCCGACGACCTCGTGATGCCGGGCGTGCTCGAGACGATGGCCGACCGCCTGGACGCCCACCCGGAGGCGGCTGCCTGCTTCGGCGACTACGAGGTCTTCGGCTCTTCGCGCTTCCGCCGCCGGATCCCCCTGACGATCGATCCCTATCGCCTCGCATTTCGCAACGAGCTGACGGCGACGGCGCTGTACCGGCGGACGATGCTCGAGGCGGTCAACGCGTGGGAGCCCGTCGTGCCAGGGTCCGCCGGGCGCGACGACTTCTTCGAAGACTGGCATCTCTGGATGAGCCTGGCCGAGCGGCATGCGGTCGGCGTTCACGTTGGACGCGACGTCGTCGTCTATCGCCGGCGGCTGCACGCGGACCGCCTGACGAGCGCCGGCGACGCGCGGCGACGCGAGCAGTACCGCAAGCTCAAGGAGCGTCATGGCGCCCTCTTCGCGCGCCTCGGCGAGCACCGCCGCCGATCCGGGCTTCCACTGGCGGTCAAGCCGCTGTACCCGCTGATCTTCGGCGATCGGCCGCGCATGCCCCTGGAGTACCGGGTGAAGCGCTTCCTCGAGCACCGGCGCCGCGGCTGACCGTCTGGGAGGCGCGATCCGCCGCAAGCGTCCCGATCAGGACGCGCCTGCGCCCGCGGAGTGGGCGCGGCGCGTGACCAGCCGGCGCCAGAGATCCAGATCACGGGGGAACAGGAACCGTTCTGCCGCTGCGAACGCGACCGCGTAGACGAGCGCGCCCACCAGCAGCGCGAGCACGGGCACCAAGGGCGTGAGCAGCATCGCGAGGAGCATCGCGGCGCCGGCGAGCACCGGACTGACGAACGCCCGCGGAATCGCGACCGACCCCACGACGCGGGTTGCTCCGCGAAACCCCAGCACCGCGAGCAGGATGCCGGACAGGGTGGCGTTGAACGCTGCGCCGGCGGCACCGTACATGGGGATGAGCGCGACGTTGAACAGGATGTTCTGTGTCACGACGACCGCCAACAGCCGCGCGAATGTGCCCGGGCGATCGCGGCCGATGAAGAAGGTGCTCGCCAGGTAGTTGACGCCGTAGAGCAGCGTGATCGCGCTCAGGAGCCGCAGCGGGAGCACCGCCTCCTCGTATCCGTCCCCGTACAGCAGGCGCACGATCGGACCGGCCAGCACGCCGAACGCGATCGCCAGGGGCAAGAGCATGGTGGTCACGGCCTTGAGCGCCGTCTCGTATCCGCGAGCGAGCTCGTCCGCGGTCCCCATCCCCGCGCGCGCGACCCAGGGCATGATCGCGCCGCCGAAGTACCAGGAGAGGAACATCGTCGCCTCGACCACTCGATAGGCGGCGCCGAAGTAGCCGACCTCGGAGTTGTCGCTTCCACCGGCGAGGAAGCTCACGAGCACGACGTCGAGCTTCAAGAGCATCGTGAACAGCAGGCCCGAGACGCCGATCGGCAGCGCCGCGCGGACGAGGTTCCGCCAGCCGAGCACCGGGCCTGCGCTGGACGCTCGGGGGGCGGTGAGGCGTCGAAGCGAGAGCTCGGCGACGCCCAGTCCGACGACGGCGCCGCCCAGGAACACGCTCGATACCGTGACCAGTCCCGCACCGGTCAAGAGCAGCGCGATCCCGACGACCGCCGTCAGCGTCCGCTGCACGATGATCGACAGGGACATGTACCGCATCTGCTCGTACGCCATGAACGCGGCGTACCGGGTCTTGCTGAGGTGCTCGACCATCACCCCGGCGCCGACGAGATAGACAGCGAGGCGAGCCTCCTGCGGATAGTTGGCGACGTTGACGACGACGCCTGCGAGCACGAGCAGCCCGACTGCGCTGACCGCCTTGAGTCGGGTGACTCCCCAGACGTAGTCCCGCGCGTGTGAGCGGTCCCGGGCGACCTCTCGCTCGAGGAGCGAGTCCGTGCCCAGGCCCGCGGCCAGCACGAGCATGCTTGTGAGCGATAGAGCGAAGATGAAGTGGCCGAATCGCCCTTCCCCGAGCTCCCTCGCCATGACTGCGAAGAAGACGAGCGAGGAAGCCTTCGCGACGATCTCTCCGATGTAGGCTACCGCGGCGTTCCGGGCGACCGACGCGGGCGTCGACGGA
>DASZOA010000392.1:0-2593 GCA_035551055.1 Solirubrobacteraceae bacterium | reverse complement strand
GCCTGCCGGCGCCGGCGCGGTCGGCGGCCGGTCGTTCGCCGTCGCACAGCGAGCTGCCACTGCACGTTTCCACGACCCGCGGAGGGGGAGATCCCGCCACCATGACGAGTGCACCTAGTTCGTCGCGAGCGCTGCCGGAGCGCAGTTCGCCGAGGTCGCCGGTGCGGTCGTGAGGTTCGAGGACGCGATCGCGCTGCGCACGGGCCGGCTCGCGGCCGTCGTGCTCGCGCTCGTCGCGCTGCTCGCGCTCGGCGGCTGCGGCGACGACGACGAGCCCGCCGGCGCCCGCTCGAGCGTGCTGCCGGGCGGCTCGTGGGAGGCGACGCTCGAGGCGGCGCGGGGCCAGACCGTGCGCTGGTGGATGTACGGCGGCGACGCGCGCGTGAACCGATACGTCGACGGGGAGGTCAAACCGCGGGCGGCGCAACTCGGCGTCACGCTGCGGCGCGTCCCGATCGATGACACGGCAAGCGCGGTCCAGCGCGTCGCGGCGGAGCGGCGGGCGGGCCGCGACGAGGGTGGAGCGGTCGACCTGATCTGGATCAACGGCGAGAACTTCGCACAGGGCAAGCGCGACGGGCTGTGGCTGCGCGGCTGGGCGCCGCTGCTGCCCAACGCGCGGCTGCTCGACGACGACCCGACGCTCGAACGCGACTTCGGCGTGCCGGTGGACGGCCAGGAGTCGCCCTGGAGCCGGGCCGCGCTCGTGTTCGCCTACGACCGCGAGCGCACGCCGCGGCCGCCGCGCGACCTCCAAGCGCTGCTGGACTACGCGCGCGAGCATCCCGGCCGGATCACGTATCCCGCGCCGCCCGACTTCACCGGCTCGGCGTTCGTGCGCTTCGTCGTGCAGACGCTCGGCGAGGATCGCGCGTTCGAGTACCTGCGCGAGCTCGAGCCGCTGCTGTGGCGCGGCGGACGGACGCACCCGAAGTCCGAGGCCGAGCTGAACCGGCTCTTCGGCGACGGCCAGGTCGACCTCGCGATGAGCTACGACCCGGCCTTCGTGGCGACCGCCGTCCACCGGGGCACGATGCCCCGCAGCGCGCGGCCGCTCGTGCTCGAGGGGCGCACGCTGCAGAACGTCAGCTTCGTGACGATTCCCGCCAACGCCGCGCACCGCGCCGGCGCGCTGGTCGTGGCCAACCTGCTGCTCGACCCGGTCCTGCAGGCCAAGAAGGCCGATCCGCGCGTGCTCGGGCTGCCCAGCGTCCTGCCGGACGACGCGCTGCCCGACACGTCCGAGGCCCCGCCGTCGCCGTACGTGCTCGACGACCTCGGCACGCCGATCGCCGAGCTGCCCGCCGAGCGCGTGCCCGAGCTCGAGCGGCGCTGGAAGCGCGAGGTGAGGCGGTGATGCTCGAGTGCCGCGGACTGACCGTGGCCGCCGAGCAGGCGCTGATCCTGCCCGCCGTCGACCTGCGCCTGCCGCGCGGCCGGCTGACCGCGCTGCTCGGCCCGTCCGGGGCGGGCAAGACGACCCTGCTGCGCGCCATCGCCGGGCTGCAGCCGATCAGCGCCGGCTCGATCCTGCTCGGCGGCGAGCCGATCGAGCAGCTTCCCGCCCACCGCCGCGGGGTCGGGCTCGTCTTCCAGCAGCCGCGGCTGCTGCCCCACCTCTCGGTCGTCGAGAACATCGCCTTTCCGCTGCGGCTGCGCGGGACCGCGCGGCGCGAGCGCGCCGGCCGCGCCCGCGCGCTGCTCGACGACGTCGGCCTCGCCGGGCTGGCCGAGCGCTCGGTGCGCGGCCTGTCGGGCGGCGAGCAGCAGCGCGTCGCGCTCGCCCGCGCGCTCTGCGCGGAGCCGCGCGTGCTGCTGCTCGACGAGCCGCTCAGCGCGCTCGATCCGGCGCGCCGCGACGAGCTGCGCGGGCTGATCGCGCGCGTCCAGCGCGAGCGCGAGCTGACGACGCTCCTGGTCACCCACGACCGCGGCGAGGCGGCGCAGCTCGGCGACACGCTCGCGGTCATGCTCGAGGGGCGCATCGTCCAGCACGGACAGCCGCGCGAGCTGTTCGAGCGCCCGACCTCGCCGGTGCTCGCCCGCTTCCTCGGCATGCGCAACCTCCTGCGCGGCACCGTGCGCGACGGCCGGCTGGCGCTCGCCGAGGGCACGCTGGAGATCGACGCGCCGGACGGCCCCGCGCTCGTCGCGATCCGGCCCGAGCACGTGCGCCTGCGCCCGGACGGGCAGCTGCAGCTGCGCGTGCACGACAGCGTCTACGCCGGCAGCTTCGTGCGGCTCGAGCTGCACGGCCGGACGGCGCGGATCGAGGCGCACGTCGATCCCGACGACGCGCCGCCGGTCGGGGCGCTCGTCGACGTCGAGCTGCCGCGCGAACGGCTGTGGCCGATGCCCGACCGCGAGCCCGGCGAGGAGCCTGCCGTGCGATGAGCGCGCGCGACCTCGTCGTGCTCGGCGGCGGCACGGCGGGCCTCGTGGCGGCGGTCGGTGCGGCGTCGCTCGGGGCGCGCGTGACGCTCGTCGAGCGCGAGCGCACCGGCGGCGAGTGCCTGTGGACGGGCTGCGTGCCCAGCAAGAGCCTGCTCGCGCCGGCCCACCTCGCCCACCGGATGCGCCACGCCGCCGACGT
>DASZOA010000391.1:0-7717 GCA_035551055.1 Solirubrobacteraceae bacterium | reverse complement strand
GGTGGCGGCGGTCTGCGCGAGCAGCCGCCGCGCGACGCGGTCGGCGGCGATCGCTGCCTGCGGCTCGTCGCTGATGATGTGCACGCCGTCGCTACTCTCGGCGTACGGGCGGGCGAGTGTGGCGCCGGCGAGGACGTGCTCGGCGGTGCTCTGCGCCGAGCACTGCGACCACGCGCCGGCGAGCGCGCCGAGTCCGCCGCGCGTGCCGCCGGCCAGGTCGAGCGCGACGGCGGGCCGCTGGGTGGCGCGCGTGACCGCGCCGCAGACCAGCAGCGCCAGCGTCGACACGCCGGCGCCGCCCTGCACGCCGGCGAACGCCACGACCGCGCCCGGCGTTGGGCGCGCCAGCGCGCTCGCCAACACGCGGCCCGCCGCGAGGTCGGCGGCGCGCCGCGCGACGCGACGGGGCGCGGCGAACGGCGCGCTGCGGCCGGCGCCGCGCAGGGCGAGCGCGCGGCCGCGCATCGCCGAGCGTGTCCCGGCTGACCGTGCGAACGCTCGCCGCCTTCGGCGCTGGTGGCGCGCAGCATCCGGCGCAGCTCGCCGCGCTGGCGTTCGCTGAGCGCGCCGACGGTCTTGGCCGGCGACAGCTGCGCCCGCGCGAGCAGCTTGTCGACCTTCACCTGGCCGTAGCGCGGGACGCAGATCAGCAGGTCACCGACGGTCATCGTGGCGAGCTCGACCGGCGGCTCGGCGAGCAGCCGGTCGATCATGCGGCGACCCGCCTTCAGATCCTGCTTGATCTGCGCGCGTCGCGTGCGCACGGTGTTTGCTCGCCGCAGCGCTTCGACGCGCTGCGCGCCGGCGCTGCGCGTCGGCGTGCGCGCGCGACGATCCTGCGCCGGCGCCGCGCTCATTGCCCGACGCCTTCCTCGGCGCGCGGGATCCCCTCGTCGGCGAGCTGCGCGAGCGCCGCCCAGACGTCGCCGTCGTTGTCGGCGATCGCGCGTTCGCGGCGCGGCACGTCGCTGCGCGGCTCAGACGTCCACGCCCAGTACTCGTGCGCCCCGAGCACCGAGCAGACGCGGCCGTCGCCGCGCGGCCCGTTCATCAGCAGCGCCTCGGAGTACAGGCCGGCGACCTTGCGCAGCGACTTCAGCGATTCGGTCATCTCGGGGCTGAGGTCGACGGTGTCGCGGACGAACGCCAGCATCCCCTTGTCGAGCTGATGGAAGATCCGGATCGACGCGTTGCGCAGGACCGCGTCGGCGTCACCGTCGAAGTCCTCGGGGTCCTGCGAGACGACCATGAACGCCGCCCCGTACGCGCGGCCCTGGCGCGCCCACGTCTGCACCTCGCCGGCGAGCACCGGCACCTGCGCCCACGCCCAGCCCTCGTCGAGGCCGACGATCGAGCGTCCGTAGTAGACCGAGCCCGCGATCGGCGTGCTGCGCGCCTGGCGGTCGACGCGCTGCACCTCGCGCCGCGTCCACTCCATGTTGGCGAACACGAGCGCGATCAGCATTTGCTCGTCGACGTTGCGGTAGTCGAAGATCAGAAGCGGCGCCTCGGCGGGCAGCGTCGTCTCGCGATCCCACATCGCGGCGTGCGTGCCGCCGCCGACGAACTCCGACAGCTCGGCGATCAGGCCGCGCAGCACCTGCGCCATCTCGACCAGTGCGCCACAGCCGGCCTCGTGCTCGGCCGAGGCGCGCATCAGGCCGACGAGCTCGCCCTCGCGCGGCACCTTCCCGGTCCGCGCGCAGTGGCTGTAGGTCGTGCGGATGCAGTCGGCCAGCGCCTTGCGCTCATGGTTGGTCAGCTCGCGGCGCAGCAGCGTCTCGTGCAGGCGCAGCAGGAACTTCACCTTCGCGCTGGGCACGCTATAGGGGTCGGGGGTGTCCCAGTGGTTGATGACGTGCCCGTCGTCGGCGCCCATCCGGATCACGCGGGCGCCGGGGATCAGCTCGGCCAAGAGCTCGTAGTGCCCGGCGCGGTCGAACAGATAGCCGCGCGCGCCCAGCGCGACCATCTGGCAGACCAGGCGGTTGGCGGTCACGGTCTTGCCGACGCCCGAGCGCCCGGCGATCACGATCGTGGAGTTCTGAAGCGCGCGGTCGAACGGGTGGATGTGCTGCAGCTGTCCGGAGACGGGGTCGGTGAACAGCGGGATGCCGCTGGGGCTGCCGCAGGTCGAGCCGATCAGCGGAAACGTGTCGGCCGCATGCTCGACGCCGACGCGCAGCGTCCTGGCCGCCAGGTTGGCGCCGAACGGCAGCGTCGACAGCCACAGCGGCTCCTGCAGGCGGTTGCCGCGGTCCAGGGTCCCGCCGCCGGTCGCGCGCGTGACGATCCGCTGCGCGTCGTAGGCGGCGGCCGCCAGCGCGTGCTTGTCCGGTCGCGGGCCGGGCGCGCGCAGCGCCAGGTAGACGCTCATGTCGATCAGGTTGGCCTTCGGGTCGCGCGCCATCTGCGTCGCCAGCGCCCCGTGCGCGTCGGCCTGCGCCGTCGTCTGGGCGTTGCTGCGGCCCTTCTTGGCTTCGCGCTCGATCTCGCGCAGCGCCTGGTGATGCAGCCGCTTGGCCTCCTCGGCGATCGCCAGGCGGTCCAGGCCGTGCAGGTGCACGGTCAGGGTGTAGGGCAATGGCTGGTGCATCAGCTCCGCCAGCCAGAACGTCTGCGTCATCGACGGGCTGCCCGCCAGGAACAGGACGTGGACGAGGTCCTGCTCGATCTCGGCGTGGTCGCTGTAGCGCCGGAAGTCCAGCGGGCTGCGGGCGATCATGTCGCGCAGCCCGAGCGCCGCGCGCTCGGCGTCCTCGCCCTCGACGCTGTCGTCAAAGCGCGACAGCACCGTCTCCTGCGCCTGCAGGGTCTCGCTGCGATCCCAGCTCACCGAGGTCGGGTTCAGCCGCGAGCTTGCGTAGCGCAGCACCGCCGGTCCGTCGAGGATCCGCGCCGTGATGCCGTCGCGCTCGAGATGGCCGATCAGCTCTCGGGCGCGCATCTCCGCGACCCGTGCGAGCTGCTGATGATCGCGCAGCCGCCGCCCGGTGGCGCGGCGCGGCCTGCGGTAGCCCGCGCCGCGGCGCGTCATTCGCGACCCCGGCAGTCCCGCCGGCAGCGCGTCGCGCCAGGACCGTTCGCTGTCGTCCTCGGGCCGGTAGCCAGCGCAGAGGTAGACGCGCTGGCGTGGCGTGAAGCCGTCCTGCGATGCGCCGCGCCGCACGCTCTCAAGCAGCATCTGGTAGGTCCCCCAGCGCGTGCGCTGCACGTCGCTGAGCTTCAGCGCGGCGGCGGCGCTGACGCTGCTGGGGCGAAAGCCGCAGACGAGCTCGGTCTGCTCGTCGATCAGCGCCATGTGCGTCTCGGTCTTGACGCGGTCGCCCTCGACGATCAGCTGCAGCGACTGGCCGCGCTCGAGGAACGCGGCGACGTTCCTGAAGTTCAAGAAGGTCGCGATCCGCTCGTCGGCGGTGAGCGTCTGCAGGTTGCGCGGATAGCAGGCGATGATGTGCCGAAACGAGCCGTCCTCGAGCACGATCGTGCCGTCGGCGCCGAGCCGGCTGATCGGCAGCAGCGTGCCGGCGGGCAGCGCGCGAACGGGCGGGCGTTCGCGTCGGCGGGGCTGGGTGAGGGTCGCCACGCTGTCGTGTCCTCTCGTCAGTCGCTCAGCACGGACTGCAGCTCGCCGGGCGTGGGCGCGGCGGCTGCGAGCAGCGCCTCGTCGTCGGGCAGAAGCTCGTAGGCGATCGCGCTGTCGCCGCCGCCGGGGTCGAAGACGCCGACGCTGCGCCGGTAGGCGAGCCAGGCGACGAGCTGGCCGTGCAGCAGCTGGCCGGCGCGGTTGTCGAGGATCATCGCCCCGACCGGCAACAGCAGGACGGCGACCGCGATCACGGCGACGGCGACGCTGGCGGCCGTGTAGGCGACGCCGACGGCGAGCAGCACGAGGATCGCGGCGGGCATCAGCTGCTCGTCGGTGAACAGCCCCTTGTGCAGCACGCGGCTGTTGACGTGATGGCGCACCGGATGCAGCATCAGCTCGCTCGCCCCTCGTCGTCGTCGGCGACGGGTTGGGTCCAGTCGCGCCGCAGCTCCCGCTCCGTGTAGCCCTTGTCCTGGCCGTGCGCGGGATGCTTCTCAGCGCTGTTGAGGGAGTCCAGCACGGTCTGGTGCGAGCCGGCGCCGATGGCCGCCGCGTGCTGCTCGTGCTCGTGACGGAAGGTGCGCCCGCCGGCCATGCCGGCGGCGATCCGCTCGCGGAAGTGGCTGTCGCCCTCCTCCCCGCCGGCGCCCTGCTGGATCGCGTGCGCCTCCTGCGCCGCGCCCTGCACGAACGCCCGCTCGTCGTCGTCGAGCTGCTTCAGCGCCGACATCACGCGCTCGGGGGCGACGCTTCCCTGCTCGGCGATCCGTGCGCGTGCGCCGGCGTAGTCGGGGCTGCCGGCCCCGAGCTCGGGCACGCCGCCGCCCAGCGGCGCCGGCACGCCCGCGCCGAGCGCGGCCCGCGGCCCGCTCGCAGCCTGCGGTCGGGCGTCGACTTCCTCGGCGCTGCCATCGATCACGACCCGATCCGCGGCGTCGCGAGGGTGGGCCTGCGCGGCCGCCGCGTCGTCGACGACGGAGCCGCTGAGCGTCTCGCCGGTCGCGTAGGGCGGGGCGCTTCGGCCGGCGGCGGCGAGGTTCATGCCCTCGCCGACGGCCGGGCCGTCCCACGCCCGGCTCGCCGCGACCGCGCGGTGATAGGCGGTGCCGTCATAGCGGCTGTTGTGCTCGGCGACCGCCTCGGCGCCCGGCGGCCCCTCCGGCACCGCGCCGGCCGCATTCCACAGCGCGGGCGCGACCTTGTAGGCCGCGGCCGCCATCGCCAGTCGGGCGCCGGGCACGCTCAGCGGCGCGCCGAGCGGGCTTGCCATCTTGAGCAGCACCCTCGTGACGCCGAGCACGACGAGGCACGAGGCGACGAAGATCCCTGGTCCGTTGATGACCGTCAGCGCGTAGGACCCGGCGTCCGAGGGTGGGTTGGAGATCAGGGTGCTGTTGATCGCCGCCCAGGCGGCGAAGACGGTCGCCCAGGCCAGCGGGATGACCATCAGCAGCGCGAGGCTGCGCAGGAGCGCGTTGACGGCGACACTGCCCAGCCCCGGAAACGCGCCGAGGCCGAGCATCACCGGGCCGCCGAGGTACAGCAGCGCGAACGCGAACGTCAGCACGTACTTCAGCAACAACAACAGCAAAAAGCAGATCGCAAGCAGCGTCAGCAAGATCACGAGCACGATCGGCGCCACCCCGGCGGCGGCGATTCCCGCGCTCGCGCCGCCCGCCGCGGTGAGGCCGAACGTCTTGGCGAGCGCGTCCTTGACCGCCTCGCTGCTGAGGACGTAGCCGCTGAACTCGTTGGCGACGTCGACGGCGATCGGCACGACGGTGTGCCACGCGCCCAGCAGCAGCGCGAGGCCGGCGATGCGCATCAGCGCGCCGCTGATCACGCTCGCGCCGCTGGCGGTGCCGGCGATCACGGCGCCGTAGCCCTGGATGACCGACGACACCGCCCCCAGCACCATCAGCGCCGCGCCGATCACCACCAGCGGCATCACCATCTTCTCCAGGCCGCCCTCGAAGACCAGGTCGACCCGCGTCAGGAACTCCATGACGAACGGGGTGATCGTGTCCTTCAGGCCCCCGTAGATCCAGTCGAGGATCGCCTGGACGAGCTTGAGCGCCTCGCCGCCGACGGCGTCGGCGATCTCGCCGCCGAACAGCCCGACGGCCAGGCTGCCGCCGAGGATGATCGGCAGCATCACAGCCGCCTTCGCGTCTGGCGGAAACAACGCCGCCGACAGCGACAGGCACACCCACGTCACCAGCAGGGCCAGCGCGACCGCTCGCCCGCGATGGCCGGCAGGCCAGCGTGCCGTCAGCGCCCTCACAGGATCACCGCGAACATGACCAGCACGGCGACGAGGCCGTACGCGCCGCCGATCATCGTGTCGGTGCCGCCGCGATCGCCGCGCACCGCCTGCAGCGCCCCGAGACCGACCGTCACGACGCCGCCCAGGAACATCAGCGCGACCAGGGCGGTGAACAGCATGAACGCGCTCTCCTCGTTGGCGCGATCCTTGAAGATCGCGCGGATGAAGCCGCCGACGGTCTGGAATTGCCCGCCGCCGGCGTTGGCGCTGATCTTGTTGGCCACGGCCTGCGGGATCGCGCCGGCGGCCGCGATGACCGCGAGCGGCGCGGCCGCGTACACGAGATCACGGAGTCGAGCCATGATCGCGGCCGCCTAGGCGAGGACCTGAAAGCCGACGATCGCGATCACCAGCGCGGCGACCACGCTGAAGGCGGTCTCCACGCCGCCGCGCGCGCCGCGCAGTCCCTGGATCAGCCCGAAGACGAAGTAGATGATCGCCGCCAGGAACAGCAGCGCGAAGATCCCGACGATCGCCATCAGCACGGTCTCCTGCCCGGCGCCATCCGCCGGAGCGAGCACCGCCGTCGCCAGCGACTCGATGTCGAACTTCAGCTCCTTGCCCTTGATCTTCGGTAGTCCGATCTGGTTCATCACCTTTCCGGCGACGGCGCTCAGTCCCGCACCCGCGCTCATCGCGACGACGGTCAGCACCGCGGCCGTCCTTGCGATCACTCCGACGTTCGCCATAGGTTCTGCGCTCCTGGATCGTGAGGTCACAGAAGCGCTGTCGCAGCGACCCACGATCTGACCCCCCCTGGATCTCGATCAGCCCCACGCACCGATGAGCGCGCCGCCCGACGACCCTCGTCTGCTGGCGCGCGAGCAGCGCTGTGCCTCGTGTGCGCGATCAGCTCGCGGCGGGGCTGTCGCTGCGCGAGCTCTCGCGGCTCAGCCGGATTCCCGCCTCGACGCTATCGGCATGGTCGTCACAACCACAAGCCCGGGTCTGCGCGTGCGGGCGGCCACGCTTGACCCCGACTCACGCGCCTGCCCCGCATGCAATGCTCGCCGTCAGACGCGCTGGACACCGGAGCGGCTGCTCGCCAAGCGCGACGAGTCCACCCGCGCGCATGGTCGCCCGCCGGTCAGCCGCGACTGGAACGCCAGCCGCCGGCCCGAAGCTGCGCGCGGCTGGCCGCTGGCCGCCGCGGTCCACCGCCGCTTCGTCAGCTGGCCGGGGTTTCTGGCCGCCCCGTCGCGACGGGCGACGGGGGCGCGAAGCCCCGTAGAAGATCTGCCAGGTCCTCGCCGGTCGGCGGATCGACGACCTTGAGTTCCGCGCGCGGCGGCGACCAGCCCGGGTACGTCTGTTGTGCGCCGGTGTCGGGCCCCAACAACGTCTCGCGCGGTTGCGACGCCTGCGCGAGATCGCCGAGCCACTGTTCGCTGAGGTATACGCCGGAGACCGGCTCCCACTCGGCCAGCAGCCGGTCGAGATCGTCACCCACCGCCGTCAGCACGTCGTCTTCGGTGTCCATCCAGCGCTGCATGTGCCCGCGCTGGTGGATTGGCGTGAAGACGACGATCTCGACCGATGCCTGTGACTGCTCGCCGACGCAGCGCTGGATGTGCTCGCGGCACTCGCGCATCGGCTTCCACAGCGCGGGCTCCACCCGGGACGCCATGGGCCAGATCAGAAAGATGCCGGGTGGACCGACCGCGATCGCGCCGAAGCCGAGCTCCTCGGCTCTCGCGGTGCCGGCGATGATCCACGGCTCCGGGCGCTCGTGGAGCCGGGCGAGCTGCTGCAGCATCCAGATGTGACGCGTCGTCAGTCGCGCGCCGTACTCGAGGATCGAC
>DASZOA010000390.1:0-9842 GCA_035551055.1 Solirubrobacteraceae bacterium | reverse complement strand
CTGCTAGCCTCACACCTGCAGCACCGACCGCTCCTTTAACCCGGTCCCGTGAGGCCAGGAAGGACCAGATGACAGAACCGAAGGTCGTCCTCGACGGCGACGACATGCGGCGCACGCTCACGCGGATCGCGCACGAGATCGTCGAGAACGGCGGTGACCCGGCGCATCTGGCGCTCGTCGGCATCCACCGCCGCGGCGCCATCCTCGCGGCGCGGCTGCGCGAGCTCGTCGCCGAGCTGCGCGACATCGACGTCCCGCTCGGCGACCTCGACATCGCCTTCTACCGCGACGACGTCACGCTGCGCGGCGGCGCGCCGGTCGTCCACGCGACCCACCTCGACTTCGAGATCGACGGGCGCACGATCGTGATCGTCGACGACGTGCTGTTCACGGGCCGCACGGTGCGCGCCGCGATCGACGCCCTGTTCGACTACGGCCGCCCGGCCCGCGTCCAGCTCGCCGTGCTCGTCGATCGCGGCCATCGCGAGCTGCCGATCCGGCCCGACTACGTCGGCAAGAACCTGCCGACGGCGCGCAGCGAGCGCGTCTACGTGCGGGTGACCGAGCTCGACGGCGAGGACTCGGTCACGATCGCCCCGCACGCCGCGGGGCGACCGGATGTCGCCTCGCTTCGCTCGCGCTCCGTCACCATGAGCGCGGGGCCGGACGCCCCGCGGAGGTGACCCGAGCATGAGGCACCTGCTGTCGATCGAAGACCTGACGCGCGCCGACATCGAGCGCATCCTCGACCGCTCGGCCGCCTTCGAGGAGGTCTCGCACCGCGACATCAAGAAGGTCCCCGCGCTGCGCGGGCGCACGGTGCTCAACCTCTTCTACGAGGCCTCGACGCGGACCCGCTCGTCGTTCGAGCTCGCCGCCAAGCGGCTCAGCGCCGACGTCGTGAACTTCGCCGCCAGCGGGTCGAGCGTCGAGAAGGGCGAGTCGCTGAAGGACACCGTCCTGACGCTCACCGCGCACTCGCCGGACGCGATCGTCGTCCGCACGCCGTACGCGGGCGCCGCCGCGCTCGTCGCCCGCTGGACGACGGCGGCGATCGTCAACGCCGGCGACGGCAAGCACGAGCATCCGACGCAGGCGCTGCTCGACGTCCACACGCTGCGCTCCAAGCTCGGCTCGCTCGACGGGCGCGCGATCTGGATCGTCGGCGACGTCGCGCACTCGCGCGTGGCGCGGTCGAACATCCTCGCCTTCCAGGCGATGGGCGCCGACGTGACCGTCTGCGGACCGCCGACGCTGATCCCGCGCGGGATCGAGGCGCTCGGCTGCGCCGTGCGCTACGAGCTCGACGACCTGCGCGAGGCCGACGTCGTGTACGCGCTGCGCATGCAGCACGAGCGGATGGACCAGCACCTCGTGCCGAGCCTGCGCGAGTACGCCGCCAACTACCAGATCAACGGTCGCAGGCTGGGCCCGCGCCAGGTGCTCATGCACCCCGGCCCCGTCAACCGCGGAGTCGAGCTGTCGGGCGAGGTCGTCGACTCCCCACAGGCGGTCATCACGATGCAGGTCAAGTCCGGCGTCGTCGTGCGGATGGCGGTCCTCTACGAGGTGCTCGCCGGCGCGCGCGACGAGCGCAGCGCCCCGCGCCCGACCGAGCCGCAGCTCGCATGACGCCGCACGAGCCCCCGAACGCCGGCGCCGGGAGCGGCGTGCGCCTGGTCAGCGCGCCCGCGCGGCCCGCCGACCTGCTGCTGCGCGACGTCCACGCGCTGGACCCGCGCACGGGCCTCGACGGCCCCTGCGACGTGCTCGTGCGCGGCGGCGAGATCGCGCAGGTCGCCGCCGCCGGCGCGCTGCGGGCGCCCGACGGCGCGGAGACCGTCGAGGGCGCGGGGCGCCACCTCTTCCCGGCCTTCGTCGATCCGCACGTGCACCTGCGCACGCCCGGCCAGGAGCACAAGGAGGACCTCGAGACCGGCACGCGTGCGGCCGCCGCGGGCGGCTACTGCGCGGTCATCGCGATGCCGAACACCGATCCGGTCGTCGACAGCGCGCCGATCCTCGGCGCGCTGCTGGACGCCGCCGCGCGCGAGGCGCGCGTGCCCGTCGGCTTCATGCCGGCGATCACCCGCGCGCTGGAGGGGCGCGAGCTGACCGAGATGGCCGAGCTGCGCGCGCTCGGCGCGGCCGGGTTCACCGACGACGGCCGGCCGGTCGTCGACGCGGGCGTGCTTCGCCGCGCGCTGCAGTACCAGCGGCTGTGCGGCGGCGTGCTCGCATTGCACGAGGAGGACCCGGCGCTGTCGGCCAGGGGCGCGATGCACGAGGGGGCCGTCAGCGCGCTGCTCGGCGTCGCCGCGATCCCGAGCGTCAGCGAGTCGACGATGATCGCCCGCGACTGCGCGCTGGCCGAGTACGAAGGTGCGCGGATCCACGTCCAGCACGTCTCCGCCCGCGAGTCGGTCGCGATCGTCGCGGCGGCCAAGGCGGCCGGAGTCGCGGTGACGTGCGAGGCCAGCCCGCACCACCTGACGATGACCGACGAGGACGTGCGCGGACTGGACCCGCGGCGCAAGATGAACCCGCCGCTGCGCGGCGAGCAGGACCGCCAGGCGCTCGTCGAGGGCCTGCGCAGCGGAGCGATCGACTGCATCGCGACCGACCACGCGCCGCACGCGCGCGACGAGAAGGAGGTCCCGTTCGAGCAGGCGCCGATGGGCACGACCGGCCTGGAGACCGCGTTCGCCGCCGTCTACACCGACCTCGTCGTCGCCGGCCACCTGCCGCTCGCGCTCGTCGTCGAGAAGCTCACGGCGGGACTCGGGCTGCTCGACCTGCTCGTGCCGCGGATCGCCGCCGGCGAGCCCGCCAACCTCGTGCTCGTCGACCTCGACGCGGAGTGGGTCGTCGGCGAGAGCGGCTACGAGAGCCGCTCGGAGAACTGCTGCTTCGCGGGGCGCACGCTGCGCGGTCGCGTGCTGCTGACCGTCGCCGCCGGCACCGTCGCCTACCGCGAGCGCTCGACGATCCTCAGCCGCGTCGCGTCGGGCGCGGGACGGGGCTCGCGGTGACCCGGCCCCGCCGCAGGCCCGCGCCGCCGCCCGCCTACGTCCTGCTCGAGGACGGCACGCGCTTCGACGGGATCGCCGTCGGCGCGCCGGGCGCAGCGACCGGCGAGGTCGTGTTCACGACCGGCATGTCGGGCTACCAGGAGTCCGTCACCGACCCGTCGTTCGCCGCTCAGATCATCACGTTCACCTATCCGCACATCGGCAACTACGGCGTCTGCGAGGAGGCGATGGAGTCCGACCGCATCTGGGCGCGGGCGGTGATCATGCGCAGCGCGATCAACACCGAGGACGCGCCGAGCGCCGAGCGCGGCTGGCTGGACTGGCTCGTCGACTGCGGCGTCCCGGCGATCAGCGAGGTCGACACGCGCGCGCTCGTGCGCCACATCCGCGATGCGGGGTCGATGCGCGGCGGCGTCTTCCCCGCGTCGGTCGGCGAGGACGAGGCGCGTGCGCTGATCGACGCCGAGCCGCCGATGGCCGGCGCGGACCTCGCGCGCGTCGTCACGCCGCGCACGATGACCGTCCACGGCGCCGGCGACGGACCGCGGATCGCGGCGATCGACACCGGCATCAAGGGCTCGATCGTGCGCCACCTCGTGCAGCGCGGCGCGACGCTCGAGCTGCACCCCTGCACCGCCGGCGCCGAGGACCTGCTGTCCTGCGATCCCGACGCCATCTTCCTCGCCAACGGGCCCGGCGACCCGGCGGCGCTGGACTACGTCGTCGAGACCCTGCGCGCGCTGGTCGGGCGCAAGCCCACGTTCGGCATCTGCCTCGGCCACCAGCTGCTCTGCCGCGCCGTCGGGCTGGAGACGTTCAAGCTGCGCTTCGGGCATCGCGGCGGCAACCACCCCGTCAAGGACCTCGAGACCGGCCGGATCGAGATCACGTCGCAGAACCACGGCTTCGCGGTACTCGGTCCCGGCGGCGAGCGGACGATCGCCGGCGACGAGCCGGTTCGCTGGGAGACGGACTTTGGTGCCGCCCAGCTGTCGCACATCAACCTCTACGACCGCACCGTCGAGGGGCTCGAGCTGCTCGATGTCCCCGGCGGCACGGTCCAGTACCACCCCGAGGCGGGACCCGGCCCGAACGACTCGCTCTACCTCTTCGACCGCTTCCTCGACCAGATCGACCGCTCCGCCTGATGCCGCGCAGAGACGACCTCCAGCGCATCCTGATCGTCGGCTCGGGACCGATCGTCATCGGTCAGGCGGCGGAGTTCGACTACTCGGGCGTGCAGGCCTGCAAGGTCCTCAAGGAGGAGGGCTACGAGGTCGTGCTCGTCAACTCCAATCCGGCGACGATCATGACCGATCCGGAGTTCGCCGACGCGACGTACGTCGAGCCGCTGCTCGCGGGCCCGGTCGCGCAGGTCATCGCGCGCGAAAAGCCCGCCGCGCTGCTGCCGACGCTCGGCGGCCAGACCGCGCTGAACCTCGCCAGGGAGCTGCACGAGAACGGCACGCTCGCCGAGCACGGCGTCGAGCTGATCGGCGCCGACTACGAGGCGATCGCGCGCGCGGAGGACCGCGATCGCTTTCGCATGACGATGGAGCGCGCGGGCCTGCGGATGCCCCGCAGCGCGATCGCGACGACGATCGCCGAGGCCGAGGACGCGCTGATCGACATCGGCCTGCCGATCATCGTCCGCCCGGCGTACACGCTCGGCGGCCGCGGCGGCGGCATCGCCCGCTCGCCCGAGGAGTTCCGGCAGATCGTGCGCGGCGGCCTGGAGGCGTCGCCGATCGGCCAGGTGCTGCTCGACGAGTCCGTGCTCGGCTGGGGCGAGTTCGAGCTCGAGGTCATGCGCGACCGCAACGACAACTGCGTGATCGTCTGCTCGATCGAGAACGTCGACCCGATGGGCGTGCACACCGGCGACAGCGTCACCGTCGCGCCCCAGCAGACGCTGACCGACCGCCTCTACCAGCGGCTGCGCGACCAGGCGTTCGCGGTCATGCGCGCGGTCGGCGTCGAGACCGGCGGCTCCAACGTCCAGTTCGCGGTCAACCCGCGGACCGAGGAGATCATGGTCATCGAGATGAACCCGCGCGTGTCGCGCTCGAGCGCGCTGGCCTCGAAGGCGACCGGCTTTCCGATCGCGAAGATCGCCGCGCGGCTGGCCGTGGGCTACGCGCTGGAGGAGATCGACAACGACATCACGCGCCTGACCCCGGCCTCCTTCGAGCCGACGATCGACTACGTCGTGGTGAAGATGCCGCGCTTCGCCTTCGAGAAGTTCTCGGGCGTCGATGCGCGCCTGAGCACGCACATGAAGTCCGTCGGTGAGGCGATGGCGATCGGCCGCACGTTCCAGCAGGCGTTCGCGAAGGCGATGCGCAGCCGCGAGCTCGATGCGATCCCGGCCGTCGACGCGCCGCTCGACGCGCTGCTCGCGCGCCTCGAGCGGCCCGGCCCGGACCGCTACGACGTGCTGCTGGCGGCCTTTGCCGCCGGCGCGGACCCCGAGGAGATCGAGCGGCGCACGAGGATCGACCTGTGGTTCCTGCGCGAGCTGCAGCGGCTCGCGACGGACCCCGAGGCCCCGTTTGCCGGCACGCGAACGTTCAAGTCCGTCGACACCTGCGCGGCCGAGTTCCCCGCCGAGACGCCGTACTACTACTCGGCCTGGGAGGGACCCCCGGCCGGCCGCCCCCGCGCCGGCGAGCCGCGCCACGAGGTGCGCCGCGGCGAGCGGCCGGGCGTCGTCATCCTCGGCGCCGGCCCGAACCGGATCGGGCAGGGGATCGAGTTCGACTACTGCTGCGTGCACGCCGCGATGACCGTCCGCTCCGGCGGGCGCGACGCGATCATGATCAACTGCAACCCCGAGACGGTCTCGACGGACTACGACACGTCCGACCGCCTGTACTTCGAGCCGCTGACGCTCGACGACGTGCTCGGCGTCGTCGCGCTGGAGAGCCAGCCGGATGACTCGAGCGCCGCCCTTTCCGGCGAGGTCGGACGCCGAGCGGGCGGCAGGCTCGAGGGAGTGATCGTGCAGTTCGGCGGCCAGACGCCGCTGAAGCTCGCCGCCGGGCTCCAGCGCGCCGGCGTGCCGATCCTCGGCACGAGCGTCGAGGCGATCGACCTCGCCGAGGACCGCGGGCGCTTCGGCGCGCTGCTCGCACGACTCGGCTACGAGGCGCCGCCGTACGCGACCGCGCACGGCGTGCGCGCGGCGCTGGAGGTCTGCGACGGCGTCGGCTTCCCGCTGCTCGTGCGCCCGAGCTACGTGCTCGGCGGGCGCGCGATGGAGATCGTCTACTCGCGCGAGGACCTCGCCGACTATCTCAGCCGCACCGCGGCGCCCGACGGCGGCGAGCGCGAGATCTTCCTCGACCGCTTCCTGGAGAACGCGATCGAGGTCGACGTCGACGCGCTGTGCGACGGCGAGTCGGTCTGGATCGGCGGCATCATGCAGCACGTCGAGGAGGCGGGGATCCACTCCGGCGACAGCGCCTGCGTCCTGCCGCCGCACTCGCTCGGACCCGAGATGCTCGACGAGATCCGCGCGCACACGCGCGGCATCGCGCTCGGCCTGAACACGATCGGCCTGATCAACATCCAGTACGCGGTGACGCTCGACGGGCGCCTGTTCGTCATCGAGGCCAACCCGCGCGCGTCGCGCACGGTGCCGTTCGTCTCCAAGGCGATCGGCGTGCCGCTGGCGAAGATGGCCTGCCGGCTCATGCTCGGCGAGCGCATGGACGATCTCGGCCTGCCGCCCGAGGCGATGCCGAGCGGGCACGTGTCCGTCAAGGAGGCGGTCCTGCCGTTCGACCGCTTCGCGGGCTCCGACGCGCTGCTGAGCCCCGAGATGCGCTCGACGGGCGAGGTCATGGGCGTCGCGCGCGACTTCCCGACGGCGTTCGCCAAGGCGCAGGCGGCGGCCGGCGCGCGGCTGCCGAAGGAGGGCACGGTGTTCATCACGGTCACCGACGGCGACAAGCCCGGCGCCTACGCGATCGCCTCGCGACTCGAGGACCTCGGCTTCCGGATCGTCGCGACGACCGGGACGGCACAGGCGATCCGCGGCATGGGGGCGCGCGTCGACGAGGTGCTCAAGAAGGTCGGCGAGGGCTCGCCGAACGTCGTCGACCTCATCGAGGCGGGGGAGATCGACCTCGTCATCAACCCGCCGACCGGATCGGGCGCGCGCGCCGACGGCTGGGAGATCCGCGGCGCCGCCGTCGCCCGCGGCATCCCCTGCATCACCACGCTGTCGGGCGGCCACGCAGCGGCGCGCGCGATCGCCGCCGCCCGCGGCGGCGAGCCCCACGTGCTGTCGCTGCAGGAGCTGCACCGCGACCGCTCGCGCGTGGCATGAGGACGCTCGCGCCGCTCGGCCGCCGCCTGCTCACGGTGACCGGCGCCGACGACGTCGGCGCCTACCGCGTGCTGCACGTCGCCGACCCCGACGGCCCGTCGCCGGCCGCCGGGCAGTTCTACATGCTCGCCGCGGCGCGCGGTTGGGGCGCAGGCGAGGACGAGCGACCCTACCTGCCGCGCGCGTTCTCGTTCCTGCGTGCCGTCGACGGCGCGCTGAGCTTCATGCTCGAGGACGTCGGGCCCGGCACGCGGCGGCTCGCGCAGCTGCGCGGCGGCGACGGGCTGTGGCTGACCGGGCCGCTCGGCGTCGGCTTCCGCGCACCGCACGACGGCCGCCGCCCGCTGCTCGCCGGCGGCGGCGTGGGCATCCCGCCGCTCGCCGGCTGGGCGGACGCGCTCGCCGCGGCCGGCCTGCACGCCAGCGCCGTGCTCGGCTTCCGCGACGCGCACCACGCCGCCGGCGCACGCCTGCTCGAGCACGCCGACGTGAGCGTCGCGACCGACGACGGCGCCGTCGGGCACCACGGCCTCGTCACCGAGCTGCTCGCCGCCGAGCTGGCGCGCGACCCGTACGCCGTCGTCTACGCGTGCGGCCCGCCGCGGATGCTCGAGGCGGTGCGGGCGCTGTGCGCCGAGCACGACGTCCCCGCCCAGCTCGCGCTCGAGGCCGCCATGGCCTGCGGCTTCGGCGCCTGCTACGGCTGCGTCGTCCCCATCCGCGACGGCGGCTACCTGCGCATCTGCGTCGACGGACCGGTGCTCGACGCCGCCCGCCTGGAGGCGGTGCCGGCCTGATCGCCATCAGATGATCGAGTTCTGCGGTCTGCAGCTCGCGCACCCGATCGTCAACGGCTCGGGCACGTTCGACGCGATCGCCGCCCGCCGCGCGTTCGGCGAGGCGCTGCTCGAGGACTTCCCGTTCAGCGCCTTCGTGTCCAAGACGATCACGGTCGAGGCGCGCGCGGGCAACCCCCCGCCGCGGCTCTGGGAGGCGCCCGCCGGGATGATCAACTCGATCGGGCTGCCCAACCGCGGCCTCGCCGGCTACCTCGAGCACGACCTGCCGCAGCTCGCGCAGCTGCCGGTGCCGCTGGTCACCAACGTCATGGGCGCGACCGAGGACGAGGTCGCGCGGCTCGTCGAGGCCGTCGACGCACGCTCGGAGGTCGCGGCGATCGAGCTGAACGTGTCGTGCCCGAACCTCAAGACCGGCCTCGACATCGGCGCCGATGCCGGCTCGCTGGCCTCGCTCGTGCGGACCGTGCGCCCGCTCGCGCGCAAGCCGCTGATCGTCAAGCTCACGCCGAACACCGCCGATGTCGCGGCGATCGCCGCGGCGGCGGAGAGCGAGGGCGCCGACGCCGTCTCGCTGGTCAACACGCTGCGCGCGACGGCGCTCGACCCGGCCGACGGCGGTCCCTGGCTCGGTGGCGGCACCGGCGGCCTGTCGGGTCCGGCGATCCGCGCCGTCGCGCTCGCGCAGGTCGCCGCGGTCGCCCGCGCGGTCGCGATCCCGGTCGTCGGAATGGGCGGCGTGGCGTGCGGGCGGCACGCGAACGACCTGATTTCGGTGGGCGCACGCCTGGTCGCCGTGGGAACCGAGAACTTCCGTGACCCCGGTGCCGGAAAGCGCATAGCTTCCGAGCTGAAATCCCTGCAAATTGCGCAAAGGCCGGCAACCACCTCAAATCGCTCTGAAGCTCGACCTGAGGTCGATGTGAATTGGCGTGATTCGCGCTGATTCGGGTTGCGACCCCGATCCGAAGATGCAAGGATCGGCGCCGTCGATGGCGCCGGGTCAGAACACCGCTACCAAGCACTCGGCGGCGCCCGAGCGGTCGCTCACCCAGCGGCTCGACGCGCTCACCCGAGCCAATCACGTCCGCTCCGAGCGCGCACAGCTCAAGAAGGATCTCAAGGCCGGGCGAACGTCGATCCACACGCTGCTGCTCGAGCCGCCGGACTACATCAAGACCGCGAAGGTCTTCGACCTGCTGCTCGCGGTGCCGAAGTACGGCCGCGTGAAGGTCAACAAGGTCCTCGCGCAGTGCCGCATCTCGCCGAGCAAGACGATCGGCGGCCTGTCCGAGCGCCAGCGCGCCGAGCTCGTCCGGCTGCTGCCGCGGCGGTAGCTCGCCGCGCCGTGGCGCGCGCGGTCGTCATCACCGGCCCCTCGGGCGTCGGCAAGGGCACGCTGATCCGCTCGCTGCGCGCGCGGATGCCCGAGCTGCAGCTCGCCGTCTCGGCCACGACCCGGCCGCCCCGCGCGGGCGAGACGCAGGGCGTCGACTACCACTTCATGACGCCCGAGGAGTTCGAGGCCCATGTCCGTGCGGGCGACTTCGTCGAGCACGCCGACTACGCCGGGGCGCGCTACGGCACCCTGCGCTCGGAGCTCGAGACGCGCTCCGCGGGCGGCGCCCCCGTCCTGCTCGAGATCGAGGTCCAGGGGGCGCGGCAGCTGCGCGAGACGAT